>JAFSWK010000189.1 GCA_017444505.1 Rhodocyclaceae bacterium
CTGGTGCGCACGCTGCGTTTTACGCGCGACAGCTATCTGATTGACATCACGCAGGAACTGACCAACGGCGGCGACGTGCCGATTGCGCCGCACGCTTATTACCGCTTCCTGCGCGATGGCGAGCCGGCGGAAAGCCACGGCGTCTTTGGCGTGCGCACCTTCACCGGCCCTGCGGTCTACACCAGCGAGCACAAATTCCAGAAAGTGGAATTCAGCCACATTGACGACAACAAGGCCGAATACGCGCACAACGCGGAAGATGGCTGGATTGCCATGGTGCAGCACTATTTCTTCGCCTCCTGGCTGCCCGAAGGCAACATCGCCCGCGAATTTTTCATGCGCAAGAATGGCCGTCTCTATGAAGCCGGTCTGCTGGTGCCGATGACCGAAATCGCCCCCGGTGCCACGGGCAAGACGCAAATGCGCCTGTACGCCGGGCCGCAAGAGCAAACCAAACTCGCCGCCATCGCGCCGGGGCTGGATTTGGTGGTCGATTATGGCTGGCTGACCATCATCGCCTCGCCGCTGTTCTGGGTGCTTTCCTGGCTGCACCGGCTCACCGGCAACTGGGGCTGGGCGATTATTCTCGTCACCGTGGCCATCAAGCTGATTTTCTTCCCGCTCTCGGCGGCCAGTTACCGCTCGATGGCGAAAATGCGCACGCTGGCGCCGCGAATGCAGCAGTTGAAAGAGCGTTACGGCGACGACCGCGCCCGCTTGCAGCAAGAAATGATGGAGATGTACCGCAAGGAAAAAATCAACCCGCTGGGCGGCTGCCTGCCCATGCTGGTGCAGATTCCCGTGTTCATCGCGCTGTACTGGGTGCTGCTGGGCAGCGTGGAAATGCGCCACGCCCCGTGGCTGGGCTGGATTCAAGACCTTTCCGCGCAAGACCCGTACTACATTCTGCCGATTATCATGGGCATCGCCATGTTCGCGCAGATGAAGCTCAACCCCGCGCCGCCCGACCCGATTCAGGCGCGCGTCATGATGACCATGCCGATTATTTTCACCGTCATGTGTCTTTGGTTCCCGTCCGGCCTGGTGCTCTACTGGGTGGTCAACAACCTGCTCTCCATTGCCCAGCAATGGCAGATCACGCGGATGATTGAAGGTGCCAAAAAACCCGCCAACGACAGCCGCATCCGCTAAGGAAACCATCGCCGCCATCGCCACTGCCTCGGGGCGTGGCGGCATTGGCGTGGTGCGCATCTCGGGCGCAGCACTCGCGCCGATGGCCGAACAACTCACCGGCAAACCCTGCCCCGCGCCGCGCCGCGCTGCGCTGGCGCGCTTTCTGGACGAACACGGGCAGGCCATCGACCACGGCATTTTGCTCTACTTCCCCGCCCCGCATTCCTTCACCGGCGAAGACGTGCTGGAACTGCACGGCCACGGCGGGCCGGTCGTCCTGCAACTGCTGCTGGCGCGCTGTCTTGCGCTGGGTGCGCGGCTTGCCCGTCCCGGTGAATTTACCGAACGCGCGTTTTTGAACGGCAAGCTCGACCTCGCACAAGCCGAAAGCGTCGCCAGCCTGATTGATGCCGCCACGGAAGCCGCCGCGCGCGCCGCCGTGCGTTCGCTTTCTGGCGAATTTTCCGCCCGCATCCGCGCGCTGGCTGACGAACTGCTGCAACTGCGGCTGGAACTTGAAGCCGCGCTGGATTTCCCCGAAGAAGAAATCGACTTCATCAGCGAAGCGCGCGTGCAAGAGCGTCTCGCCGCCTTGTGCGTCCGGCTCGATGCCACGCGCACGCAAGCGCGCCGTGGCGCCGTACTGGAACACGGGCTGACGCTGGTGCTCGCCGGTCGTCCCAATGTCGGCAAATCCAGCCTGCTCAACGCCCTGGCCGAAGAAGAACGCGCCATCGTCACCGACCTTCCCGGCACCACGCGCGACGCCCTGCATCACCGCATTGCCGTGCACGGCATCGCCGTCACCCTCATCGACACCGCCGGACTGCGCGCAACGGAAGACCCCGTGGAACGCCTCGGCATTGAACGCGCCTGGCAAGAAATCGCCCGTGCCGACCTCGTCCTGCGCCTGCTCGATGCCAGCACCGGCGAAACCGACGAAGACCGCCGCATCGCCGCGCAACTGCCTGCCGGCATTCCCACGCTCACCGTCTGGAACAAAACCGATTTAACGACCACGCCCGCAGGCCGCCGTGGTGCGGCGCTGCACATCAGCGCCCGCCACCGGCGAAGAAAACGTCCTGCTCGCCCGCACCCGTCATCTGGACTGCCTCGCC
>JAFSWK010000190.1 GCA_017444505.1 Rhodocyclaceae bacterium
GTTGTCTTTCACAGGAGATAAGCCATGTCTTCCCTTCTCGCGCGCGCCTTCTCGCACCGTCCCTCTTTTCCCCGTCTTTCCTGTATCGCTCTGCTGGTAGCGGGCATTGGTCTGGCCAGTTGCGGTGGCGATGATGACGACCCGCCGCCTGCGCCCAAACAGGCCGATCTGGTCGGCGTGCTGCATGGTGTGCTGGCCGCCTCGCTGCAAGAAGAACTCGGCATCGGTGCGCCGCTCACGGATATGTCCGCCGCTGTCGATACCTTGCAAGACATCGTGCTGCTCTCCGACCCCAACGGCATTGACGACGCCCACCCGGCGCTGGCGCTCATGAAAGACGCTCTGCATTCGGGGCGGGCGGTGGCGCTGGAAAACGTCAATGCGGATGAAGTCAATGCGCTCATCAAGGCGCTGGGGCTGCGGATTTCCGCTTTCTCGCTGCCTGAAGGCGCCTCAGAGGTGGAATTGTTCGCCGTGCGCAAGGTCAGGGGCGACACCTGGTTTTTTGTCGATGTGGGCACGGCGCAAGGGCAGGTGCAAGGCTCGGCGCATGATACGTGCAAGGCGGAAGAGTATGACCAGTGGATCAATGCCTGCGGCCCGGTGCAATCCAGTGAAGACGGCCAGCGCCAGCAGGCGCAGTGCGAGGCGGCCACCCAGGCGCTCACCGCTTCGCGCACCATGCCTGCAACGCTGGTTCGGGCGGTTCAGGGCAAAAACATTGTGCACGAAGAAGCACAGGAAGAAGAGGCAGTTGACCCTTGTATGCTTCCCGTGGAAAGCACCTGCGGGACAACGCGCACGCGCGCGCTTCTGGACTGGGCGCAGGCGGGGCGCGAAGAGGCGGCAAGGCCGCAACACTCGGTGGTATTGAGCGACGGCTACGTCATCAAGGACAACGACACACTGCATAAGCTGGTGGCGAAGAATTACTGGCAGTTTGTCTACTCCCCGGGCTGCCGGTCTTTCATCACCAAATACGACACCTACGCCTATCACAGCTTTGCTGAAGACGTGGATTATTACTTCATCAGCCAGTACGGTGACTACACGCCTTCCCGGTGCTGGAAAAATACTCCTGTAGATTGCGGGCACCTGCTTGGCATTATGCCGGATGTTGCCAAGCAGGAAGGCTACATGCGCGATTACGAGTTTGAGCACGAGTTGCTGGGAGACCCGCGCGACCCCAAATATGGACTCACAAACCCGCAGGAATTTACCGTCACGATTTCTTCTGAGCCCCATACCGCCGCGATCGAGAATACGATCAAGTTTGAGACGAGCACAACCGTGGGCGGTTCGATTGGTTTTAGTCTGGGATCCGATCCCAGTCCCGGTCCCGCCCCCGAGCAGGGGCAGATAATCGCCGGCAGCCATGGGGCGGAGGCTTCGCTATCCGCATCCATGACCACCAGCACCGCTTTGGAACAGACCTACAAAGATGCCGCAGTGACGTTTAGCGCCAAGGGCAAGTATGGCGACATCCTGAACTGGCGCTATGATTTTCTGCGCCCGTGTAGCGGCAACGATGTGCACTGCCTGTGGAGTCCGCTGGAAGCTGCGCTGCTCTATCACAACCTGAATGATGCAACCGGGCTGGCAAGAGGCACTTTCAACCCCACGCAAGAGTGGATCTGGCGCGTGCCCAGTCAATATTCGCGGGACTATTTCCCGATGCCGGGCGAAGAAGGGAAAGCCGGCGCGCAGAAGGGATTCAAAACCTATTTTGGCGGCAGGGACGGCCAGAGTACAGGGGACGTTTACCCGGCTGTTCCCGTATTTCCCGTTCAGTCTGTGCACCATACGTGTCGTATGTATATGGGAAACATCTGGTATGTGCCGCTTTCGCGCCCGCCGCTTCTGGCCGCGAACCAGAGCGGCTTGACGGAATTTCCCGTTGGCGGACAAACCCGGAGCGTCAATCTGGCATCGGAATATGACTGGAAAGTCTATGAGAAACCCGATTGGGTGAAGGTTCTGCCCATGACGGGCGAGCCGACCAGAAGAATGCATGTGAATGAAACGGATTGGGGTGGCTCGACGGATCTGGAGGTGACGGCAGTGCCCTATGACGCCGAAGAGTACGATCCGCGCCAGGGCACCGTAAAAATCTGCGCCATACCCGCCCCGGGCGACACAAGTGCTTCCACCGACGAGAACGGCTGCCTTAAGGACGGCGAAAAGGCGTGGATTACGGTTACGCAAAAAGCGTTCCAGTAACACGCCACGCCGCGCACTTTCCGTGCGCGCCGCACAACCCACAACGGGGCGCATCTGCGCCCCGTTTTTTGTCCGTAAGCGGGGCGAGGCGGGCTTTGCGGGCGTTGCAGAATGCGCCACCGCCGCTACCCGCGCTGCGTGATTCCCACGGATGGATGACAGGCTGCCCGGCGGCTTACTGCGCCGTTGGCGTGACCAGCGGCACGTCTGGAAAGTAGCGGCGGTAGCGCCGCGCGTCCCGTGTGAGGATGGGCACGCCAGCTACCTTTGCGTGCGCGCCAATGAAAAAATCGCTCAATACATTCGTTTTCGTTCCGCCGCTCCTGCGGTATTGCGCAAACGCCTTGCCCGCAAGAAAGGCCGCCTCCTTGGGCAAAGCAATCATTTCCAGTTCAAGACCTTTCACCGCTTTGTCCAGTTCTTCAGTCGTGGCGTAGCTGGCAGCAAGCTCGGCATAGACGATGTAGTTGATCAGCAGGTCATCGCTTGCAGAGCACTCCTGTAGCTTTGCCAGCGCCCAATTGCCCCAAACGGCATCGTTATTGATGGCATCAATGATGACATTGGTATCGACCAGCATCAGTTGTCATCCCCACGTATAAACGCCATGAATTCGTCCGTGGAACTCCATGGGAAGTCGCGTGGAATCTGGCGCACAGCTTCAATCTGCTCCCGCGTCAACGGGCGGCGTTTTTTCACCTTTTTGATGAGTATGTTGCCGCTCCTGGTGATGCTTACTTCCAGCGGTGTGCCGGGCACCAGCCCTGCCGCTGTGCGCACGCTCTCCGGGATGGGGACTTGCCCGGTGGCTGTCATGGTCGTTGTCATCTTTCGTCTCCTTTCTTCAATGTTCAACTTTCCCACGGGTTGATCACCGCCAGCCCCGCCGCCTGAAACGGGCGCACGTCGCGCGTGGCGACGGCAAAACCGCACGCCTGCGCTGCGGCGGCAATGTAGGCGTCGTTCTGGCCGAGCGGCTGCCCCGCGCTGCGCGCCTTCGCTGCCAGCGCCGCGTAACAGCGCACCGCCTCGCCGTCCAGCGGCAGGATGCGCCCTGCAAATTTCTGCAACCATCTTCTACCGTCTGGCTCAGGCTCTCCTTGCGCTTGCCTTCCGGCAAGATGGCAACGCCATGCAGCAATTCGCCCATCACCACGCTGGGCACGTAGAGCGTGTGCCATGGCTGCTGCTGAAACCATGCGCTCACGCGGAGATTCGGCTCGCCATTCATGAGTTCCGAGGCGACGTTGGTATCCAGCGCAATCATTTTGCAAACACTACGGGTTCTTCAATTGGTCCATCCACTTCGCAGAGTGCCTGCACCAGTGCATCGTGGTCTTCCTGTGTGACGCCGTTGCGCCGCGCGATGGAAAGCACTTCCTGGTGCCAGTTATTGTCCTCTTGCACCGCTTGCGCGATGATGCGGCGCACTTCGGCTTCTACGCTGCGCCCGTTTTGCTGGGCGCGCAGTTTCAGGGCGTGGCGTATCTCGTCGCTCAGGCCGCGCACGGTCAATGCGGTCATGCTGTCCCCCTTGTTTGTGCTGTCAAAATGCTGTCAAGCATAGCGCGCTGCCAGCACTTTGCAAGCAGTTTGATGCGGGATGTCTGCGGGCGGTGCGGGCGGTTTCGTGCGGTTTCGGGGGTATGGAGTTGTCGTAGTCCCAAAATGGGATTAGACTCCGCCCCATGCGTGTGCTTGCCGTATCTACCTTGCGCGCTTTCTGGGCGCGCCATCCCGACGCCGAGCAGCCGTTGAAGGCTTGGTACGAGGAAGCGACGAACGCCGTCTGGACACAGCCTGCCGACATCAAGGCGCAGTATCGCAGCGCCAGCGTGCTGAAAAATCGCCGTGTGGTTTTCAACATCAAAGGCAATGATTACCGGCTGATTGTGGCGGTGGCGTACAGGTTGCAGATTGTCTACGTGAAGTTCGTCGGCACGCACAAGGAATACGATGCCATTGACGCGGAAACCGTTGACCTGAGCTGACCGGCCACAGAGGAAAATCATGGACATTCGCCCCATTCACACCGAGGCCGATTACAAGGCCGCACTCCGGGAAATTTCGGCGCTGATGGAATCCGACCCCGCGCCGGGCACACCGCAGGGCGACCGTCTGGACATTCTCGCCACGCTGGTGCAAGCCTATGAAGCGAAACATGTGCCCATCACCGCGCCCGATCCGGTGGAGGCCATCAAGTTCCGCATGGAGCAAAGCGGCTTGTCCGTCAAGGATTTGGAGCCGATGATTGGCAAAAGCAACCGCGTCTATGAAGTGCTGAACCGCAAACGCCCCTTGACGCTGGCGATGATTCGCAGGCTGCACAAAAGTCTGGGGATTCCGGCTGAGGTGCTGATTGCGGAGACGGTTGCGGGATAGGCGGCGAGCGGTTGCGGTTTGTGGCAGTTGCCCGCAGGGGGCGCTCACGCATCCGGCAGGACCTTGCCGGGGTTCATCAGGTTGTGTGGGTCGAGGGTTTGTTTGAGGGTGCGCATCAGCGCCAGTTCCAGCGGGGATTTGTAGCGGGCGATGGCGTGGCGTTTGAGTTGGCCCAGGCCGTGTTCGGCGGAGATGCTGCCGTGGTGCGCACTCACGAGGTCGTGCACGGCTTGGTGGATGGCGGCTTCCTGGGCGAGCAGGGCGGCGTTGGCGGTGGCGTCCGCAAGGGAGAGGTTGTAGTGCAGATTGCCGTCGCCCAAGTGCCCGAAGCAGACGATGCGAAGCTGTGGCCAGCGCGCGCGAAGCATGTGCTGCGCTTCGTCGAGAAAGGCGGGGATGCGGCTGATGGGCAGGGAAATATCGTGCTTGATGCTGATGCCTTCGCGTTTTTGCGCTTCGGAAATGTTTTCGCGCAGGGCGCGCAGGGCGTCCATTCCTGCGAGCGTGTCGGGCAGGGCGGCGTCCCGAATCAGACCGCGCGCCAAGGCGTCGGCGCAGGCGGCGGTGAGGCGGTCAGCGAGTTCTTCGCTTTGCCCCGCGTCGGCCAGTTCCAGATAGACCGACCAGGGGTGCGCTGCGGGCGCAAACGGCGGGCGGGCGCGGGGGATGTGGCGGGCGACCAGTTCCAGCGCGCTTTGTCCGATGAGTTCAAAGGCGCTGATGCGTTCGGCAAAA
>JAFSWK010000191.1 GCA_017444505.1 Rhodocyclaceae bacterium
CGAAGCCAAAATCGTCGAACTCACCCTGCCCACCGGCAAACCCGGGCGCGAAGGGGGCGACGCGCTGATTCGTCTGGCCGAACGAGGTGCCGCGCCGGACCTGCTCACGCTCATCCTGCTGCCCGAAGTCGATTGGGCAACGCGCAAGACCAAATGGTTCACCGCGCTGCAAAAAGCCGCCGTAACGCTGGAATACGCCCCGCCCGAGCGCGCCCGCCTGCCCGCCTGGCTGGCCGAACGCCTCGCCCGACAAGACCAGCGCGCCAGCAAGGACGCACTGGAATGGCTGGCCGACCACACCGAAGGCAACCTGCTCGCCGCGCATCAGGAAGTACTCAAACTCGGCCTGCTCTATCCGCCCGGCGAACTCACCCGGGAAGACATTGAACGCGCCGTGCTGGACGTTTCCCGCCACGACACCAACACCTTGCGCACCGCCTGGCTGGCCGGCGAACCGGCGCGTCTGCAACGCATCCTCGACACGCTGCAAGGCGAAGCTGCCGCGCCGCCGCTGATGCTCTGGGCCATCACGCAGGAAATCCGCGCGCTGGCGCAACTGGCCGAAGCGCGCGCGCAAGGCATCGCCCCGCAGCAGGTTTTCCAGCGCGAACGCATTTTCGACCGCGCCCGCCAGCAGGCGCTGCTCGCCGCGCTGCCGCGTTATCGCCTGCCGCAGCTCTACAAACTGCTGCAAGCGTCTGCACGCATTGACCGCATCATCAAGGGCATCGCCGCAGGCGACGTATGGCACGAATTTGCCCGCCTGCGTCCGCTGTGAGGCGCGCAACATTCCGTTCTAAAAACGCCATAACCCGCCTGCGCGACTTCACTATAATGCGCGGTCTGGGCGCGACGGCGCGGATGCCGTCGGCCTGTTTTCCCACCGTCTCGCATGTTTCTCAAGCGCCTGTTTGATTTCTTTGTCGCCCTGGCTGCACTGCTTGTGCTGTGGCCGGTCATTCTGGTGCTGGGTATTGCCGTCAAACTGGATTCCCCGGGGCCGATGCTGTTCCGGCAAAAGCGCGTCGGGCGGCACGGAAAAATTTTCCGCATTCACAAACTGCGCACCATGCGCAGCGACCAGTCCGGCACCTCGATGACCGCCAGGGGCGACGCGCGCATTACCCGCGTCGGCAAACTCTTGCGGCATAGCAAACTCGACGAACTGCCGCAGTTCATCGACGTGCTCACCGGCGACATGAGTCTGGTCGGCCCGCGCCCGCAGCCAGTACCGCACGTCGACCACTATCCGCCGGAAATCCGCGAAAAGGTGCTTTCCGTGCGCCCCGGTCTGACCGACCTTGCCACGCTGGAATTTATCGACGAAGAACGCATCCTCTCCCAGGCTGATGACGTACACACCGCCTACATTCAAGACATCCTGCCCATCAAACTGAAATACTGCGTGCAATACGTCGAAACCCGCACCTTCTGGCTGGACATCCAGATTCTCTGGCGCACGGCCACGGCGCTGCTCTCCCGCCTTTTTAGCACCCACCGCTGAGCAAGCGGCGCACTTTTACCATCAACGGAAAACCCACAAAAACCGCCCGATTCGCTGCGAAATCGGATACAAACCGGAAAAGCAATCCGTTTTTGAAACGCTGCGGTGAAAAACGAAAACGCAGCCCGCTTTTTCACCCCTCTGTCACGCCGCCCGCACCATGCCTTCCACACAAACCCTGCTCGCCTTCATCAGCGTCAACATCCTGCTCGCGCTCGCCCCCGGGCCGGACAACCTGATGGTGCTCGGGCAAAGCATCGCCCGTGGCGCGCGCGCCGGTTTTCTGCTCACGCTCGGCTGTGCGGCGGGGTGTTTTACGCACACGCTCTGGGCGGCGCTGGGCATCAGCGCCCTGGTGCTCGCCTCGGAGACCGCCTTTTTGCTGCTCAAAATCGCCGGTGCCCTCTGGCTGTTCTGGATTGGCTGGCAAACCCTGCGCAGCCCCGCCCTGGGCAGCGTGCGCGCCCGCGCCGAAGCGCGCTCAGACTGGCAAGACTTCCGCCGAGGTTTTGTTGCCAACGCCATCAATCCCAAAGTCGCCCTGTTTTTCCTTGCCTTTCTGCCGCAATTTACCGACGCCGCGCGCAGTGCCGTTGGCGTGCAGATTGCCGTGCTGGGCTGCGTGTTTGCGCTCAACACCATCGTCATTTTCGGTGCCATCGCCTTTTGCGCCGGAAAACTGGGCACGCTGCTCGCCCGCCGCCCTGCCCTCGGCCTCTGGATGAATCGTCTGGCGGGCGTCATTTTTATCGCGCTGGCGCTCAACCTGCTGCTCGCCCACGCCCCGCGCTAAGGCTCGCAACACGCTGCGCAGGCAAAACAGGCAAACAAAAAGGCCACCTGTTGAAGGTGGCCTTTGTTTTCAAGTGGCGGAGCGGACGGGGCTCGAACCCGCGACCCCCGGCGTGACAGGCCGGTATTCTAACCAACTGAACTACCGCTCCGCGCCAAAACCTGTAGCAATGTCACGACCGCAAGCCAGAAAGAACTGGCGTCCCCACGGGGATTCGAACC
>JAFSWK010000192.1 GCA_017444505.1 Rhodocyclaceae bacterium
AGCCGAACCCGTTTCCCAAGTCGATTTACGAAAACATCGCCTACGGCCCGCGCCTGCACGGGCTGGCTTCGTCGCGCGGCGAGCTGGATGAAATTGTCGAAAGCAGCCTGCGCCGCGCCGGTATCTGGGAAGAAATCAAGGACAGGCTGGACGCGCCCGGCAGCGGGCTTTCCGGCGGCCAGCAGCAGCGGCTGTGCATTGCGCGGGCGATTGCCGTCAGCCCCGAAGTGATTTTGATGGACGAACCCTGCTCGGCGCTGGACCCGATTGCCACGGCGAAAATCGAACAACTCATTTCCGAACTTTCCGCCACCTACACCATCGTGGTCGTCACCCACAACATGCAACAGGCGGCGCGCATCTCGCACCGCACGGCCTTTTTCCACATGGGCGACCTGGTGGAAATCAACGACACCACCGAAATCTTCACCCGCCCGCGCGAACAGAAAACCGAAGATTACGTCACGGGGCGCTACGGCTAAAAAACGCCCGAGCCGGATGCCGCCCCAAAGGGACAGATTCAGGCGAGGTTAAACAAAGCGGTGCGTTGTTTATTTCCGCCCCAGCCCGCCTAGCAGGGCGGCGATGGGGCGGCGGTGGCGTGGCGGGGGGGGGGATGGTTTGGCGGGCGGGGCTGAGCTGTCTTCACTGCTGGCGCGGGCTGCCGCCGGTTCGTAGGGTTTGCTGAAATCAAAACCGTCGGGGGCAACCCGCATGAGCGGCGGCGGGAAATAGCTGCTGTCGTGGGCGTGGGTGAGGGTGCGCTCTTCGCGTTCTTCGCGGTGGCGGCGGTTTTCGTGACGGTGACGGCGGTGGTTGCGCTCTTCAAAGGAACGCTCGCGGCGCGCGTGCCCGCCCGTGTCTTCAACGTGTTCGATTTTTTCTTGCGGGATGCTGAATTTGATCAGCTTTTCAATGGCGGCCAGACGCGGCGCTTCTTCCGGTGCGACCAGCGAAAGCGCACGCCCGCTGCGCCCGGCGCGTCCGGTGCGGCCTATGCGGTGCACGTAGTCTTCGGCAGTGTGCGGCAGTTCGTAGTTGATGACGGCGGGCAGGTCGTCAATGTCCAGCCCGCGGGCGGCAACGTCCGTGGCGACGAGAATGCGCAATTTGCCGCTTTTGAAGGCTTCCAGGGTTTCCGTGCGCTGGCTCTGGTTTTTGTCGCCGTGAATGGCGTCGGCGGCCAGGCCGCATTGTTGCAGGTGGCGGGTGAGGCGGGCGCAGCCCAGACGGGTGTCGACGAAGACGAGGGTTTGCTGTTCGTCGGCGCGCAGCAGGTGCACGAGCAGGGCGCGCTTGGCGCGGCTTTCCACTGGGTAGACGCGGTGGGTGATGGTCTCGGAGATGGTGTTGCGGCGGGCGACTTCGATGAACTTGGGCGCCTTCAACATGCGGTTGGCCAACTGGCGGATTTCTTCGGAGAACGTGGCCGAGAAGAGCAGACTTTGGCGCGCTTCGGGCAGCAGGTCGAGAATGCGGCGAATGTCGGGCAAAAAGCCCATGTCGAGCTTTCGGTCGGCCTCATCCAGCACGAGCACTTCTACTTGTCCAAGCTGGATGGATTTTTGCTGTACGTGGTCCAGCAAGCGCCCGGGCGTGGCGACGACGATTTCCACGCCGACGCGCAGCGCGGTGATTTGCGCGCGAATGTCCGTGCCGCCATAGACGCAGGCCGAGCGCAGCGGCAAATGCTTGCAGTAGGTTTGCACCGATTCGTGCACTTGTACGGCCAGTTCGCGCGTGGGGGCGAGAATCAGCGCACGCACCGGATGGCGGGCGGGACTGGCGGAGGTGTTGGCGCGCGGGGCAAGCCGTTGCAGCATCGGCAGGGCGAAGGCGGCGGTTTTGCCGGTGCCGGTTTGCGCGCCGGCGAGAATGTCATGCCCGGCGAGGACGACGGGGATGGCTTGCGCCTGAATGGGGGTGGCTTCGGTATAGCCGGCCTCAACGACGGCGCGCAGCAGTTCGGGTAAAAGACCCAGTTCGGAAAAAGACATGAAAAACGGTGTAACGGTCTGGAAAATAAAGCCGATAATTATAGCGCCGTTCGTCGCAAGGGGTTCTGGGCGCGGGGCGGGGCGCGCTAGAATGCAGGCTTTTGTTTGCCTGATTTTTCCCGCTTTTCCATGTCCGCACACGATTCTGTCTTTGCCGCGTTTGAGTCGAAACTTGCCGAACGCGGCTTCACTGCTGACCCGGCGCAGTATCGGGCGATTGGCCGCTTGCAGCGGCTGGCGCACGAGTTGCAGGGCTACACGCCGAAACCGCCGGTGCGCGGCTGGCGCAAGTGGTTTGAGAAGCCGCCCGCGCCCGCGCCGCAAAGCGTGTATTTCTGGGGCGGCGTGGGGCGCGGGAAAAGTTTTTTGATGGATTGCTTTTTCGCCGCCGTGCCCTTCGCGCACAAGCAGCGGGTGCACTTTCACGCTTTCATGCAGCGGGTGCAAAACGACCTGAAAAACCATAACCAGCAGCCCGACCCGTTGCAGGTTGTCGCAGACCACATCGCGGCGCAGGCATCCTTGCTGTGTTTTGACGAGTTTCATGTCTCGGACATTGCCGATGCGATGATTCTCGGTCGCCTGCTGGAAGCCTTGGCGGCGCGCGGCGTGGTGCTGGTGATGACGAGCAATTACCCGCCCGATGGCCTCTATCCCAACGGCCTGATGCGGGTGAATTTTTTGCCTACCATCGCGTTCATCAAGCAGCATTTCGACGTGCTGGAAATCGACGACGGCACGGACTACCGCCTGCGCACGCTCACCGACATGCAGTTGTATCTGACGCCGGATGATGACGCCGCCCGTGCGCGTTTGCGCGAAGATTTTGTGCGGCTCACCGGCTGCCAGCCGCAGGCGGGCGAGATGGAAGTATTGGGGCGCAAGATTGCCACGCTGGGGCAGGCCACGGGCGTGGCGTGGTTCGATTTTGCCGCGCTGTGCGTCACGGCGCGTTCGCAAAACGATTATCTGGAAATTGCCCGCGAAAAGCACACCGTGCTGCTCTCGGGCATTCCGGTGATGAGTGCGCAGCAGGCGTCCGAGGCGCGGCGTTTCACCTGGCTGATTGACGTGCTCTATGACTGCCGCGTAAAACTGATTTGCAGCGCGCAGGCCGCCGCCGAACAGCTCTACACCAGCGGCCAGAATGCCAACGAATTTGCGCGCACCGCCAGCCGTTTGACGGAAATGCGCTCGCATGAATATCTTGTCGAGGCGCACCGTGAACGCGGCGATACGGAGCCGCAACAACATGCCTGAAACGCAAGACGAGTGCCATCCCATTGATGCGGCGTTTGCAGCCGACGGGCCGCTGGCCGAGGCGACCGAGCATTTCCGTCCGCGCCCGCAGCAATTGGAAATGGCGCACGCGGTCTATCACGCGCTGCGCGAAGCGGGCGTCTTGGTGGCCGAGGCGGGCACGGGCACGGGCAAAACCTTCGCCTATCTGGTGCCGGCGCTGCTCTTTGGCGGGCGCGTCATCATTTCCACGGGCACGAAAACGCTGCAAGACCAGATTTTTAACCGCGACCTGCCCGCCGTGCGCGATGCGTTGCGCGTGCCGGTGTCCATCGCGCTGCTCAAAGGGCGCGCCAATTACGTCTGTCCGTACTGGCTGGCGCGGCACATGAACGAATCGCGCTTTTACGGCGCGGCGACGGTGGCCGATTTGCGCCGCATTGCGCGCTTCATGCAAACGAGCAAAAGCGGCGACAAGGCCGAGTGCGCGGAAGTGCGCGAAGATTCACCGGCGTGGAGCGCAGCGGTTTCCACGCGCGAAAACTGTCTGGGGCAGCAATGCCCGAATCTGGAAGAGTGCTTTGTTGCCAAGGCGCGCGAGCGGGCGCGGCAGGCGGAAGTGGTGGTGGTCAATCATCATCTGTTTTTTGCCGACCTTGCCTTGCGCAGCGGCGGCATGGGCGAGCTGCTGCCGGATTGTCAGGCCGTGGTCTTTGATGAGGCGCATCAACTGGGCGCGATTGCCAGCGAGTTTTTTGGCGAAAGCCTTTCCAGCGCGCAACTGGTGGAACTGGCGAAAGATACCCGCACCGAGGCGACCGTGGCGGGCGCCGCCAGCCGTGAGCTGGTCGATGTCGCCCGCAAGCTGGAACAGACAGCCAGCGATTTGCGCATTCTGTTTCACGAACAAAGTGGCCGTTTTACCGAAAAGGAACTCTTCGCCACCGAAGGCTTCGCCGCGTCGCTGAAGGCGCTGGAAGAGCAGCTTGCCGCTTTCATGCAGGCGCTCGAAGCGCAGGCGGAACGTTCCGAAGGGCTGGCGGCGTGCCTTGCGCGCGGCGAAGATTTGCACGCGCGCCTGGCGCGCTGGCAAGCGCCGCAGGCGGGGAATCTGGTGCGCTGGGGCGAATGCTTTGCGCGCTCGCTGAGTTTGCGCACCACGCCGCTTTCCATCGCGGAGACTTTTCACGCCCATCTGGTGCGCGACCGCCGCGCCTGGGTGTTCGCCTCGGCTACGCTGGCGGTGGGCGAAGATTTCAGCCACTACTGCAATGAAATGGGGCTGAACCTGTTGGAAACACCGGCGCAAACGCGCGTCTGGGGCAGTCCGTTTTCCTGGCGCGAGCAAGCCGTGCTCTATGCCGCGCAGGGTTTGCCCGACCCGAACGACGCCGCCTACCCGCAAGCCGTTGCCCGCGCCGCCTGGCCGCTGATTCGCGCCATGCACGGGCGCGCCTTTGTCTTGTGCACATCGCTGCGCGCCATGCGCACGATTCACGAAACACTCGCCGCCTGTTTGCGCGACGAGGCCGATGCCGAAATCGCCGCGCTGCCGCTGCTGTTGCAGGGCGAGGCGACCAAAACGGAACTGCTGGAACGATTCCGTGCGCTGGGCAATGCCATTCTCGTCGCCAGCCAGAGTTTCTGGGAAGGCGTGGACGTGCCCGGCGAGGCGCTCTCGCTGGTCATCATCGACAAACTGCCCTTCACGCCGCCGGACGACCCGGTTTTGTCTGCGCGTATCGAGCGGATGCGCGCGGAAGGCGGCAACCCTTTCATGCACTACCAACTGCCGCGCGCCATCATCCAGATGAAGCAGGGCGCGGGGCGGCTGATTCGCTCTGAGCGCGACCGTGGCTTGCTGTGCATCTGCGACGGGCGGTTGTTGAACAAACCCTACGGCGCGCAAATCTGGCGCAGCCTGCCGCCGATGCGCCGCACGTCCCGACGCGAAGACGCGCTGGGTTTTCTGGCCGGATTGCGCAATACGGCGGACAGCGACGGGCAAAATCCGCCATAATCCCGCTTTGTCTTTTCGCCCGTTGTTTGCCCCATGTCCGTCACCGAACTTGCCTGCCAGCGCGCCCGTGAAATTCGCCTCATGGCCTTCGATATCGACGGCGTGATGACCGACGGCACGCTTTACTATCACGCCGACGGCAGCGAGAGCAAAGCCTTCAACGTGCTCGACGGGCACGGGCTGAAAATGCTGCGTCAGGCCGGTATTGCGGTGGCCATCATCAGCGGACGCGCCAGCCCCGCGCTGGCCGCCCGCGCTGCCAATCTGGGTTTGACGGAGATGCTGCGCATGGGCGTGACGGACAAGCGCGCCGAACTCGTCGCACTGGCCGAAGCCTGCCAGCAACCGTTGAGCGCCTGTGGTTACATGGGCGACGATGTAGTGGATTTGCCCATTTTGCGCGCCGCCGGTTTTTCCGCAGCCCCCGCCAATGCGCATCCGTTTGTGAAAGAGCATGTGCTTTGGGTCAGCCGCGCGCGCGGCGGCGCAGGTGCGGTGCGCGAAGTCTGCGAATTTTTGCTGGAAGCGCAAGGCAAACTGGGCGCGATGTTGCAGGAGTATCTGCAATGAGGCTGGCGGATCTCTTCTTCCCCGGGCGCGAACGCCTCATTGCGATTGCGCTGCTGGGCGCGCTGGTGCTGGGCACGTTCTGGGTGCAGTCGCTGATGCGCGAAAGCGAGCAAGAGGAAAGCGGTCGTCCGCTGGGCGAGCCGGATTTTGTCGCCGAGAAGGTCAACGTCACCGCCTTTGACGAAACCGGCAAACCGCATTACCACCTCGGCGCGGCGACGGTGACGAATTATCCGGACGAAGCAATGTCGCGGCTGGAAGCGCCTGTGCTGCGCATCCGCGAAGAATCGGGCGGCGAGACCGTCGTCAGCGCCCGCACGGGCGAAAGCTACCGCCCGCAGGGCAAGGAATCCTTCATCATTCTGGACGGCCAAGTGCGCGTGGAGCGCCGAATGCCGCAGCAAGTGCCGTTGCTGCTGGAAAGCGAACGGCTGAAAGTCTGGCCTGAATCTGAACGTGTCGCCTCTGAAGCGCCGGTCACCATCACCCAGGGCGCGCAGCGCGCGCAGGGCGACAAACTGGCGGCCAGCAACCTTTTTGGCGCGCTGCAACTGGCGGGCAAAGTCTCGCTGGCGCTGCCGCCCGTTTCCCAAACTTCTTCCCGCACACGAAAAACACCATGAAAATTTCCCCCGTCGCCGCTGTTTTCCTGCTCGTGCCCGGCCTGTTTGCCGCTGGCGCGGCGCTTGCCGAAAAGGCTGACCGCGAAAAACCCGTGCAGATTGAAGCCGCGCAAGTGCGCATTGACGAGCGCAACAAAACGCAGACCTTTGAAGGCAACGTGGTGCTGCGTCAGGGTACGTTTGAACTCAAGGGCGACCGCCTCGTCGTGCATCAGGAAGCGGACGGTTTCCAGATGGGCGAGGCGACCGGCCATCCTGCCACTTTCCGCCAGAAACGCGACGACAGCCCGGACTACATCGAAGGGCAGGCCAAACGCATCCAGTACGACGCGCGCGATGAGCGCGCCCGCCTGTATGGCGATGCGCACATTCATTCGGGCGGCGATGCGATTCAGGCGCAATACATTGAATACGATGCGCTGCGGGAAAAATACTTCGCCGCCAACGCCCCCGAAGAAAAAACGGACGGCGCGCAAGGCAAGCGCGTGCAGGTGGTCTTGCAGCCGCGGGAAAAAGGCAAGGACGACGGGGCGAAAAAATAAGCTGCGCTGTGCCGTGTTTTACACCGCCGCAGGGCGGAGCCAGGGCGCAAGGATGAAGATAAGGCCGGGGAGGCGAGGGCGTTTCGTTCGCGCCGGGCGAAAAAAATGCCTGCGCACAGAGGCGCAGGCAATCAAGATATAGAGGGAGAGATGGATGAAGCCCAAGTGCTTCTGAAGACAAGGAAAATTCAGGACTGGTGGAAGTTCTTGCAGGCTTCAAGTTTGCTAGCCTTGCGCTGCCCGAGCTGGTTGAGCCGCATTTCGCCGCACATTTCCGCGCTGGAGTCTGCTTGTGAGCCAATCGGCGTGGCGAACAGCGTGAAGGCGCGGCTGGAACCTTCGCCCCTGAAGTTGTAGAACCCTTCCAGGTCGTTCCTGCACATCAGGTTGATGCCATCAATGTTGTTCGGATAGCGCATGTTCGTGGTGAAGAAGCGCTCCATGTGCTGGGCGTATTCTTCCAGGCAGGTTTGCGCCAGCGTGGTGCGTGTGCGGACAACGTGGTTGTTGTAGGCGGGCAGGGCAATCGCGACCAGCAGGGCGATGATGGCCAGTACGACCAAAATCTCAATCAGCGTGAAACCAGAGTGGTGACGACGGAGGCGGCGGTGGGTATTCATGATGATGTCTTCTTTCTTGCGTGGGAATGGTGGGGAAAAGCGGATTAGCGGGCAATGGCCGAGAGGACAACGATGGATCGGGCGGAATCATCGTTGTTGCTGTCGGATGTCGGCACACGGCTACGCGCGACAATGCGGTAAATCGACGTGGTCGTGGTGGGGATGCCCTGGTTGCGATAGCCGATGCCAAGGTCAAACGCATCGTCGGAAGAAGCTCCACCGCCGCCGTTTTGAATCGAGGCGATTTTCTGAATCAGATACTGCGGGGCAGAGGCAGTGCTGAGAGAGGTGTTGATCCGGGTGGCTGCGTTCGACCAGCCATCCGCCGCATTGCCGCCGGTGAAGGCGGTTGCAGGCACGGCTGCACAGCGGCCTTCCGTGGATTCGGTGCAATTGATGGCAACATCCGGCGTGGCGTTGCTTTCCGTGACCAGACGGAAGCCTTCGCGCAGGGCACTTTCGGCAGCTTGCATGGCAAGGGTGCGGTCATAGAAATTACCCGTCATGCGCTCTTGCGTGGTGGCGCCACGGATGCTGGCAACACCCAGCACGGTGATGATGAGCAGCATGATGAGCACGATGGCCAGCGTGATGCCGCGCTGTTTTTTCATGACTGGGGGATGAAAGGTTTGCATGATTGCGGTTCCGTGAAGTGAAACGGTTGTCATCGGCCCATGGTCAGGGCGTGGGGGTGGCGGTCAGCACTTTTTTGGTGCGGTTGTGCAGCGGCACGACCAGCAGGTATTGGCGCTGAATGCGGTCTTCGCTGTTCTGGACGCTGGCATCGGCCTGAACGGCAGTGTTTTTCGCCAAGCTGACCATCGTGTAATCAATCTGGATGGCGTCGATTTTGTTTCGATCCGCGATGGTGGCGTAATCGACGAAATCGCTCTCACCTTCCATGCGCGCAAGCACCGTCATCTTGGTGACGCCGGGCAGAATGGCCACCGGAGTGTCTCCACCGCGCTGTGTGTGCGCGACACGCCACAGGGTGGGGATGTTGTCGTTGGTGGCGTCTTCACGGATGAACCAGGAGACGGCGTTGTAGTTGGAAATAACGCCGTTGCGCTTGATGGAGCGGGTCAGCGGCTCGGTGAGCGTAATCTGACCGTTGGCAGCAGAGGCGATTTCCACAAGTGCGCCGGGGCCTTCCCAGTCGCACACGAGCAGGTATTGACCCGCAGCGAAGTTGTGGGCAGCGGGGAAGACCGTGACGGTGTCCGAACCGGAGGTGACATCCGCGCCTACACTGCGAATTTCCGAACCCGTGCCCAGCACAACCAGCACGTCGCTGCCCGCGACGGAGCTTCCGCCCGGAATGGTGCCGAGACTGGCGCGAATATCCAGCGCGCCCGGCCAGGCGTCGGCAGTCGGACTGCCCGCCCACCAGGCGTCGTTATTGGCCGCCAGCTGGGCGATTGTGCCGTTGCCACAGCCATCGTCACCAGCCTGACGGATGTCTTGCGCCATCAGTTCAAAGGCCGTGCGGGCGGTGTCCTGAATGTCGGAAATGGCCTGATTGCTGCGGAAGGTGCTTTGGTTGGAAAGCGCGATGCTGCCAACAGCAAAGATAATCAGGGTGCCGATCAGCAGGGCGATCATCAGTTCAATGATCGACAAACCTCGCTGAGAGAAAAGAGGGGCGGGGTGTGGGTGTTTCATAGCGGGATCTCGGTGGTGAGCGAGAAGTTTTCGGAAGAATTTTCGACGCGGGAATCATTCCACGTAATCGTCACACGGCACGAGCCGAAGCTGGTGGCGTTCGCGGCGGTGCAGGAGATGGCGCCGGTGGCGGAGTCGCCCAGTTCCTGGCGGATGTTGTTTCTCCATTTCTTGACGGATTTTTCCAGGAAGGTGTTGCCGCTAGGGTCGGAAGAGGCAGGGCCAGCGGCAATCCGGTAGGACTGCGCGGCGCTGCGATCGGCCTGCAAGACAGAGGCGATGGAGTAGGTTTGCAAGATGGCTGCGCTGCGCTCTGCCGCACTTTGGCTGGACTTGAGTGCAGTGGTTTGCAGCCCGGCCATGCCAAGCATGCCGATGGCCAGAATGAGCAGAGAAATCAGGACTTCAAGCAGGCTGGTGCCTTGCTGACTGATCCGGGTTGTGCGCGCGGAATGTTTCATGATCGCGTATTCCGTTTCTGGGATGTTGTTCATGTATGTCTGTTGGGGTGGGGTGTGCTGCTCGTGCTTTGGGGTCGGGGTGTTGCCTTTCGTGCGTTGTTGTGGTGGTCAGGAACATGCGCCTGAGGCCGTTTTCGGGTAAATCGTGCCCGAGCGGTACAGGGACATGGTGCGACATTGCTTGTCTGAACCGACGGTAGGCTGCGCGGGCAGGTCGCGGGCGAGGTTGCCGGCGGCGTTGAAGCGGATGTTCGCGCTGGTCAGAGTGACGTTGCCACCATCTGCGTAAGGGATGGCTCCCTGGCCGACGATGGTGTTGTCAGAGGCGATAATCAGCCAGTACGCCCAGGCTTGAGACTGGTTGTCCGCACTGTTGTCGCAGGCTGTGGCCGTGCTGCTGGCCGCCCGGCAAAGGGTGATGGAGCGGTTTGACTTGATGGCATTGCTGCGCGCCGAGGCGACCAGGCCGGTGAATTCGTTGCTGACCGAGGCGAACTGGTTGCGCACCAGCAGGTCGCGCAGGGCGGGCATGCCGATGACAAGCAGGGCGGCCGCAACCGCCAGAACAACCAGCATTTCGATCAGGGTAAAACCGTGATGCCGGGGGCGGGAGGTTTGGGCTGGATAGGACACGATGCTTTCCTTGTGTTTCCGTGCGGGTTTTGTTGGCGCTATTTTGCCGTGATGACAAGGGGAAAAAGAAAAAATGTGGGATTGGGGTGCGAATTGGTGGATGAACGGTTGTTTTTTCGGGATGAGTGGCGCGGCTTTGCCGGTTGCGCCGCCCCGCGACCCGGCAAAGCCGCCGTGCGCGCAGGCGGGCGTTGTGAAAACGGGGCGCGGGCAAAAAAGAAAAACGGAACCCCGAAGGGTTCCGTTTGGCGTGGAGCGGCATGTGGACGCTTACGGCCGGTCGTCGTAGCGCAGTTCCGTCCAGGTGTGCGCCGTCGGCGGCGTGCCTTCGTCCGAAGGCGGCAGGCACACGCGCACGCCGTTGCTGTCCAGGGCGCAGGTGCGGAGGGCGCCTTCGCCATCTTGCGGGTTGCCCGAGGGGGTGCCGCCGCCCGTGCCGGAGCCGCCGCCTGTACTGGTTCGCTGCTGCACGATCAGAATCGAGCCGGAAAGCTCGCCCGAGCCGAAGCCCAGACCGACGATGGGCACGCCGGAGCCGCCGCCCGTGCCGCCCGTGCCGCCGCCCGTGCCGGAGCCGCCGCCGTAGAGGTCGCTTTCGTCGACCTTGCCGTCATCATTGACGTCGATGTTGCCCTTGTTGGGATTGTCGGGCGAGACGGAGCCGGTGAAGGGGTCGAGCACCATCAGGCGGGAGGAGGCGTTCAGGCCGTCGCAGGAGGGTTCATCGGGCACGGCGAAGTTCATTTGCCCGACAAGCAGGCCGTTGCGGATGCGGCTTTGCAGCAGCATGTAGCCCGGGGCGGAGGCGTCCGCGCTCTGGTTGAGCGGAATCCGCCAGCCTTTCTTGCCGTCCATGTCGCCGGCGACGGTGTACTGCATGATGACCGCGTCGGTTGTGCCGAGGCCGGCGCCGCGATTGAAGTCTTTGATGACTTCGTAGTTGCGGGTGACGAGATCCGCGTCCGTGATGACATCGCCGGTGTCCTGAATGCCGTACCAGACGTTTGTGGTGGCGTGATTGGTCAAATCCGCGTCGGTCAGCGCCTTGCCGGTGCCGAAGAACAGCCAGCGCACGCCGCTCTTGTCGGTGGTGCTGGTGATGGGCGCGGTGATCGGCTGCGGGGAGGTGAAGAGCTTCGCGTACTGCGCGCCGCCGCCGGCCTTGCCGTCGAGGTTGGAAACCTTCCAGACGTTGCCGGCGAGGTCGCCGGCGTAGATGGTGTCGGCGTAGTTGTCGTGATCCACATCGACCACGTGCAGGCCGAGGATGCCGCCCTTGCTGGCCGAACCCATGCCGCCGCCTTGCAGGGCGACGACGTTGCCGGTTTCCAGATCAATCTGCAGGATGGCCGATTTCGAGTCGCTTTGCGACTGGTTCGGCCCCGAGCCGATGAACACCGACCATTTATTCGGCCCCATGGGAGCAATGACCGGACGCCCCATCGTCTGCCCCATCGCCGGGTCGGTTTTTTCCCACAGCAGCTTGGGCGCGCCGGGGTTGGTGACATCCAGCGCGAAGACCGCAGGCGTCGCATCGCCCGCGCCGCCCGCCGCGCCCATGGAGCCGACCAGCACGGTTTTCCATTCATTGCCGATCTTGACTTCGGAATAGTTCAGCTCGCCATCGAGCAGGTAGTGCTGCGTGTGCTCGAACGGCGGGCGGGTGAAGTCGCGCATGTTTTTGTTGACCGCCGCCGCCGGGATGAAGGCGAACAGTTCATCGCCCGGCTCGTAGGTGCGGGAGGCGGTGATGCCGCCGACGGTGACGGGGACGGTTTTGCGCTCGGTGATGAAGGCGTGCACCATGCCGTCGTTGGCCGCCGCGTAGAGCACGGTGGGACGGTCTTTGTGGGCTTCCTGGAACGCCTTGTAGCCGTCCAGGGTGGCGGAAAGTTCGGTGCGGATGTCTTCGGGCGCGCCGATGAAGGTGGGCGTGCCGTGCACGATCATGCCCAGCACGTTCCTGCCGCCGCTGCCCAGTTCGGCGCGCACGCGCCATTTCGCTTCCTGGGCGTCGTGAGAGTCGGGATGCGCCACCGGCGTGCCGTCCATCGTGACGTCGCCGCGCAGATAGCGCACGGTGTCCTGACCCAGTTCGTCGCTGTCGGCCAGCGCCTGTTTTTGCGCGCTGGAAAGGTTGCCCCACTCGAAGGCGGCCAGCGCCGAACCCGTATTGACCACGATGGTGCGCTGGCTGGTTGCCGGGTTGTTGCCTTGCAGCCGGTCGTAGAGCCGTTCGCTGGCGTCCCAGACGACGCCGCCGCGGCAGGCGGTGCCCAGTTTGCAGGCGCGCATGGCGCTGGAAAGGCTGGAAGCGTTGTACGAGGAGTCAAACTGGAGCACTTCGCCCGATTCGGCATCGCTGAACAGGTAAGAGCTGGCGGCGTTGGTCGAGCCGGGACCCGCGCCGGGGTTGGCTTCATCCAGAATGTTTTTCAGCGCGGCGATCATCTCGGCGCTGTCATTGACGGAGTAGAACATGCCGCGGCTGTTGACCGTGGCGTGCCACAGGTCGTCGGCAGCCGTGCCGTCTTGCGTGCCGCTGGTGATGTTTGGTTTCGGCCATTGGGACCAAGGGGAGGCGGACAGACCCGGGGCGGGGCGGGTGAAGTCCAGCGTGCCGGCTGCGCCGAAGGAAATGGCGTAGGTGCGCATGTGCTGCCAGAAGGCGGGGTCGCGCCCGGTGGTGGGCACGTTGTTTTTGCCCGCTTCGCCGGCGGAATCGGGCACCAGGTCGTTCATCCAGTAGTACATGGCCACATCGGCCAGCGTGTTGGCGTAGCCGCCGCCGGGCTTGTCCCGATAGGGCGGGTTGACCGAATAGGTGTAGTAGTTGCCGTGCGGGCCGACGTGGGTGATGTTTTGCTGCGTGCTGTCGAGGTCGCCAAAGCCGCTGGCTGTGTCGTTGTAGTAGCCGTCCGTGGCCAGGATGGTGAGGTTCTGGCGGCAGGAGAACGTTTTGTTGCCCTTGTAGGGGCTGTTGGCCGAGGTGGTGTCGCTGTAATACTTGCCCGCACTGTGCGTGGCGCGAATCAGCGGCGTGTTGCCCTTCATCTTCGTGTTGAGCAGGGTGTTGAAAAATTCAGTGCGGTTCGCGCCCCGGAACAGACCATCGTCCCTGCCGACCGGGATGGGGTAGGCAAGCCCGCCGCCGGGCGTGCCCGGGTCGGTGTTCTTCGTGTTGAATACATAGCCGACATTGCGGTTGATGTGCTCGTAGC
>JAFSWK010000193.1 GCA_017444505.1 Rhodocyclaceae bacterium
ACATTGCGGTTGATGTGCTCGTAGCCCACACGCATCTTTTCATCGCGCAGGGCGAAGCCCTCGAACACCGAAGTCTTCATCGCTTCGGCGCGGGTGTTGTAGTAGGCGAGGAAGGTGAGGAAGTTCTGGAAGAGGTCGCGCGGCTTGATCTTGCGGACGACTTTGCCGTCGCGGTCGGTGAAGATGAAGTCCTGGCTTTCCGGCCAGGGGTTGTCGCCGAAATCTTTGGTGAGCTGGGACTTTTCGTCCCAGTTGTCGCCGGAATCCATGGAGCGCACTTCGGCGTGGGAATATTCCATGGTGTTCTTGTCGATCATGAAGTCGATGATGAAATAGTTTTCCACCTTGCGGGCATCATCGGGGCCGCCGTATTTTTGCTTCACGAACTGCTCGTTGTGGCGCAGGACGTAGAACGCGGGCAAGGGGATGAAGCGCTTGTTGGCGCCGCGCGCGCGCCACTCCATCCACTCGAGCAGCGGCGTCATCTTCAACTGACGCGGGGTGAGAATGGAGTATTGTTCTTCGATGAAGGCGCCGCGGTCGGCAATGAGCGTTCTGGTCGTATCCTGATTGCGCGGCAGGTTGCCGGCGGCATCCGGCATGTCGCCGGTGGCGCGGGGCAGATAGTCCAGCGCGGGGTTGAAGCGGATGGTGTTGATGGGCATGCTGGCATGGCTGTCAAACCACATGCGCCCGGAAAAAGCGTGGCCAGAGGGAAAAGGCGTGGTCGACACGCCGTTGTACTGGGGCGTGGGCGGCGTGCGCATGATCGTGTTTGTTTTTGCGATGGTCTGCGGCAGGTTGAGGCCGGAGTTGTCGAACTGAGCGTCCAGATTGTCCGGCGTGAAACGGCGCCACATGGAGCCGGAATCGTCAAAAATGAGCAGGACGTTGGGCGGCAGACCCGTGCCGCGGCCAATCGGCTCTTGCGCCACGGGCACGGGCAAATCCAGCCCTTGCACTTCGGCGTGCGCGGTGGAAACCAGCCCGGCGGCGGTGCAGCCGAAAGCGAGCAGCAGGCGGGCAAGGGGGGTGATGCGGGGCGTGTGGGTGTGCATGATTCTGTTCCTCTTGAATGACTGCCGGAGGGCGTGCGCCACGGCGGAGTTGGATGGGTGTCTTTCTTTAGGGCGTTGCCCCGGAGAAGAAATGACGAATACGCAGAAAAACAAGAATGTTGCGCGATTCTGGACAAAACGTCGGTGCGTTGCAAGTGCGCGCCTGCGCGCGAAGCGGGAAAGATGGATAAACGGCGCAATTTTGGGGATGAACGGCGAGGCACGGACGCATCCGGACGCGCGGGCGAGGAAAAACAAAACACCGCTTTGTTTTTCTCCGCCCCTATGGGAGGGAGCCTGAAGCATGTAAAAAAACGGAACCCTTGCGGGTTCCGTTTTGTGGGGGTTGCGTTTTTGGGAGGCTTACGGCGCTTCGCTGGTGTTGCGCAGTTCCGTCCAGGAGTGCGTGGAGGGCGGTTTGCCTTCGGGGTTCGGCGGCAAGCATACGCGCACGCCGTTGGCATCCAGAGCGCAGGAACGGGTGGACTCGATATCGTCCTGCGAGGTGCCGGAACCGCCGCCCGTGCCCGTGCCGGAGCCGGCACCATTTTTCAGGCGCTGTTCCTGCACAATGAGGATGGAGCCAGAGGTCTCGCCCGAACCGAAGGTCAGACCGACGATGGGCACGCCGCCGCCGGTGCCGCCGCCGGTACCGCCGCCGCTGCCGCCAGAGCCGCCACCGTACATGTCTTTCTCGTCGACCACGCCATCATCATTGACATCAATGTTGGTCTTGTTGTCGTTCTCAGACGAGACGGCACCGGTGAAGGGGTCGATGACCATCAGGCGGGAAGTGGCGTTCAGCCCGTCGCAGTTCGGCTCAGGATCCAGCGAGAAGTTCATCTGGCCGACCAGCAGACCGCTGCGCACACGGTTTTGCAGCAGCATGTAACCCGGGCTGTCGGCATCGCCGCTTTGGTTGAGCGGAATCTTCCAGCCTTTCTTGCCATCCATGTCACCGGCGACAGCGTAATTCATGGTGACGATGTCGGTGGTCTCGTTGCTGGCGTTGTTGCGCTGGTAGTTGCGGATTACTTCGTAGTGGCGTTCGACCAGCTCGTTGTCCTTGACCTCAGCGTCCGTATCCTGAATGCCGTACCAGGTACGCACGGTTTGCTTGTCGGTCAAGTCCGCATCGGTCAGCGCCTTGCCGGTGCCGAAGAACAGCCAGCGCACGCCG
>JAFSWK010000194.1 GCA_017444505.1 Rhodocyclaceae bacterium
CGATGACGCCAATTTCACCTGGGAGCACACCGACCGCGCCGAGGCGCTGCGCGCCGCCGCCGGTTTGTAAGGCGTACCGTTTGTCCCCTTGCGCCGCGCTGTCGGGGAAAATTCCGGCAGTGCGGCGCGTTTTCTGGTTTTTGAGAGTTGGTTTCATGTGGATATTGATTGCGCAGTTTGTTTTCGGCGTGCTTTTGCTGGTGGCGGGCGCGGAATGGCTGGTGCGCGGCGCGGCGAATCTTGCGCGCGCCTGCGGGGTTTCTGCGTTGTTGATTGGGCTGACCGTGGTGGCCTTCGGCACCAGCGCGCCCGAACTGGCCGTGTCGATCAACGCCGCGCGGCAAGGCACGGCGGGCATTGCGGTGGGTAACGTCCTCGGCAGCAATATTGCCAATTTGTTGCTGGTGCTGGGCTTGTCTGCGCTGCTGATGCCGCTGGCGGTCAATCGTCAGGTGCTGCGTCAGGAAATGCCGGTGCTGATTGTCGCCACGGTGTTGAGCGTGATTTTTCTGCTCGACGGCAGCATGACGCGACTGGAAGGCGGCGCGCTGTTTGTGCTTGCGGTGCTCTACACCGTCTTTCAGGTGTGGCAGGTGCGGCGCGCGGGCGCTCCGGCGCAGGAAGGCGACGACACGCATGGCGACGATGAGGCCGCGCCTGCGGAAGAGTCGCGCGGGCGCGGTGTGCTGGCCGATTGCGGTCTCATCGTTGCCGGACTGGTCGGGCTGGTGTGGGGTGCGGACTGGCTGGTGCAGGCGGCGGTGGAGGTTGCCCGGCAACTGGGCGTGAGCGAATTCATCATCGGGCTGACCATCGTTGCGGTGGGCACGTCCCTGCCGGAAATCGCCACTTCGCTGGTGGCGGTGCGCAAAGGTGAGGGCGATCTGGCGGTGGGCAACGTGGTGGGCAGCAATCTGTTCAACCTGCTGGTGGTGCTGGGTCTGACCGCCGTCTTTGCGCGCGGCGCAATGCCGGTGCCGGATGCGGCGCTGGAATTTGACCTCTGGTTCATGCTGGTTTCCACCCTCGTCTGCCTGCCGCTGATGGCCGCGCAGCAGCGGGTGGGGCGCGCGCAGGGCGCGCTGTTGCTCGTCTGGTATGCGGTGTATGTGCTTTGGCTGGTGTTGGTAACGAGGTTTGGCAGCATCCCGTCCGTGGCCGCGCAGGTGATACTCTACGGCCTGCTGCCGGTGAGCCTTGTGTGGGTGCTGGGCGGCTGGGTGCGCGGGCGTTGCTGCGCGCGCCGATGAATTGTGTTTTCAGGAGGATTTTCCCAATGATGAAACTTCGCCTCATGCTGCCTTTC
Source organism: Rhodocyclaceae bacterium (assembly GCA_017444505.1). Classification (GTDB taxonomy): domain Bacteria; phylum Pseudomonadota; class Gammaproteobacteria; order Burkholderiales; family Rhodocyclaceae; genus JAFZMK01. Next base: position 1,307 of record JAFSWK010000194.1, read on the forward strand.
GCGCTGCTGGCCTGCTCGCTGGTCGCCTGCCAGCCGTCTTCGGATGCGCCCGCGCCGCCCGCATCCGCGCCGGACAATGCGCCGCCTGTCGCAGACGAAGCACCCGCCGCAGACGAAGCACCTGCCGCAGACGAAGCGCCGGAGGCGCCTGGCAGCATCGCGGAGGAAGAGGGCGTGGTTCTCTATGCCAATGGTTTTTCGCCGGCCTGGGAAGCGCATCTGACAGGCGGAATGTTGCGTTTTTCCGTGCCCGAAATTGGCACGCCCGACGGCGATTTGCGCGGCATTGAAGTGAGCTGCGAGGAAGAAGATACCTTGCAATGCACGGGGAAAGATGGCGAGGTGGCGGTGGTGCTGGAACTGCGCCAGGAAGCCTGCGTGAAAAGCCTGAACGGGGAAGAGGAAGAGGCGCGCGATTTTTCGGCGCTGCTCCGCTATGGCGACAGCCGTTATGAAGGCTGCGCGGATGCGGTCATGAAGGAAGAAAACGCCGTGATGAAGGACGAGGCGTCGCGCGCCGCCGAAGCGCCCGCGCCGTAAAGCGCGCCGCGCATAAACCACACGCCGCCTGCGCGGGTTGCTCCGGCAGGCGGCGTTGTTTTGTGGGCGGGACGCGCACCGTCAGGCTGCTTGCGCAGCGGCGCGGCGCTGTGGTGCGCTGGCGCGGCGGTGGCCGCTCAGGGCGCGTTCGAGCAGGCGGAAGCCGCCGATGCATACGGCGGTGATGATGAGATAG
>JAFSWK010000195.1 GCA_017444505.1 Rhodocyclaceae bacterium
ATAAAGGCATTGGTGGAAGACCAGAAAATGCGCCCGGCACCGCCGGTGGCAAAAACCGTCGCACGGGCGTGGAAAATCGACACCTCTCCGGTTTCCATTTCCAGCGCCGTCACGCCCAGCACATTGCCTTGCGCATCACGAATCAAATCCAGCGCCATCCATTCCACGAAGAACTGGGTGTGCGCGCGCACGTTGCGCTGATAGAGCGCGTGCAGCATGGCGTGGCCGGTGCGGTCCGCCGCCGCACACGAGCGCATCACCGGCGACTGGCCGTAGTTCATCGAATGGCCGCCGAAGGGACGCTGATAGATTTTGCCGTTGTCCGTGCGGTCAAACGGCATCCCGTAGTGTTCCAGCTCAACGACCACTTCGTTGGCCTTGCGGCACATGAACTCGATGGAATCCTGGTCGCCCAGCCAGTCCGACCCTTTCACGGTGTCGTACATATGCCAGTGCCAGTTGTCTTCGGTGGAATTGCCCAGCGAAGCGGCCACGCCGCCTTGCGCCGCCACGGTGTGCGAGCGGGTGGGAAACACCTTGGTCAGAACCGCCGTTTTCAGTCCGGCTTCGGAAAGTTGCAACGCCGCGCGCAAGCCCGCGCCGCCCGCGCCCACAATAACGGCATCAAAAGTATGCTTGATCATGCTCACGCTCCCAGCAACAACAGAATTTTCGCAGCCCACGCGGCATAGCCGATGAGCAGAAGGATGGCCGCCACGTGCAGCGTCAGACGCAGGCCAAGCGGCTTCACGTAGTCCATGAAAATGTCACGCACGCCAATCCAGGCGTGATAGCAGAGCGTCAAGAAAAACAGCAGCGTCAGAAAACGCATACAGGAACCAGACAACACCGCCCGCAGCGACAGTTGTTCGCTCGGCGTAAAGAGCGCCACCAGTACAAAAGCCACCGAATACAACACCATATAGACGGCGGTCGCCCGCTGGGCAATCCAGTCGCGCAGCCCGTAGTGCGCGCCTACCACGTTACGCTTCACCATACTTTCACCCCGATCAGAAGAGTCAACACCACACTGGCAGCGAGCACGATTTTCGCGCTCAACCGCGACGGCTCACGTTCCACGCCGATGTGTTTATCCAGCAGCAAAAAGCGGATTCCGGCGCAGAAGTGATACACATAGGCAAACAGCAGCGCCAGCAGCAGCAGCTTGGCAACCACCCCCAGGGACGCAGCCGTCGCGCCGATGAACGCCTCGCGCTCCAGCATACACAGCAAGAAAGGCAGGAACAGGAACAGCGCCGCCCCGCTGATGCGGTGCATGATCGAGACAACCGCCGGAATCGGCTGATCCATGGACAACTGCCTCAGATCAAGATACTTGGGTCGGGCTTTCGGTTTTCCCGACGCAGCCCCCGCAGTGCTTTGCGACATCTTGCTACCTCCAGTCTGGTGTAAATGGCGGAACCCCGCCGGATTGGGTCAATGGAACCGCAGCGAACCGCAGCCGTTCAGTTTAAATCGTTCCTGTAAGCATATTCATCCGTCCGGTACAGACCGCGACGCCACTCCACGGGACGATCGCCGTAAGTGTACGTCACCCGCTCCACGGATAATAGCGGGGTTTGTTCTTTTACCTCCAGCAGTTCGGCTGCCGCGCGCTCGGCAGCCACCGCCCGCACCGACTCGCGCGCGCGCACCATGCGCAGGCCATAACGCGCTTCAAACAGAGCGTAAAGCGAATCCGGCCAGTTTTGCAACACCTCCAGCGTCAGCCCCGGATAGACCGCCCCGGGCAGATAAATCTCGTCGATGACCACCGGCACGCCTGAAAAACGCAGCAAGCGGCGCACCACGGTGACCGGGTCGCCGGGCGCGATTTCCAGCACCCGCGCGGCCTCCGCCCCTGCTTTCGCGCGCCAGCATTCCAGCGGCTCGCTTTTCGGATCGCGCACGCCGCCTTCCAGCGGCATCAGGCGCAAAAAACGAAAGCGCGCGCGCGGGTCGCTATGGGAAGCCACAAACGTACCCTTGCCCTGCTTGCGCACCAGCAGATTTTCCG
>JAFSWK010000196.1 GCA_017444505.1 Rhodocyclaceae bacterium
CCGTTACCGAATCAGTAACCGTTACCGAATCAGTAACCGTTTGGGTTACCGAATCAGTAACCGTTACCGAATCAGTAACCGTTTGGGTTACCGAATCAGTAACCGTTACCGAATCAGTAACCGTTTGGGTTACCGAATCAGTAACCGTTACCGAATCAGTAACCGTTTTAAGCTGGTAGTGCGTCGGTGAACTAAATCCACCTTTGCCAGCTTTCTCAATCCAGCCAAGTTTTGAAAGTTCTGCGGTTACTTCGCTGATTCTTGTCACGGGCAAGCCTGTCAGTTTTGACAGAACCTCGCGCGACGGCCACACCGTGCTGCCTTTTCTCTTGTGCGCGTACAGCGCAATCAACACGCGCATCTGGCGAGCAGTTAGCTTGGCCGATGCAATCTCCACTGGAATCATGGCAAACCGGCTCATACGTCATTCCTCGGCAAGTTCCGGCCAAATGTCGCGCCAGTCGTTCGGACGCAGGTCTTTGCGCGACACGGCTTTTCCTGTAGCCGCCTCGGGCACTCTGGCGTACCGCGCGCTGCTCATTGTCGTTGCGTCCCTTTATGCGGCGTCATGCCAGCCCGAAACATCGCAGCCATTACCCGGTCTGCGATACGGGGTGGCAACGTCCTCGGCCACTGGCTTACAGCGGAGCTTGTCACCCCCACCGCGCGCGCCAGTTTGGCGACGGAACCAAAATTTTTCACGGCATCACTCTTTTCCATGTCTGCATATTAGCAGACTTAACATAAGATGCAAACCGCAATTACTCGATTTGCAGCTATGTTAGTAAAATGGGCACGTTACAAACACGCATCACAGAGGTCATGGCGCATTCCGGCCTTACTGTCGGCCAGATAGCCGAGGTGTGCGGCGTCTCGTCGAGTGCTGTGTCACAGTGGAAGGAAGGTCCCATCAAGAGCATCAAGCCTGCGCCCGCCGCCCGTCTTGCCGAGCGTACCGGCTTCAACGCCCTGTGGATTGCCACGGGCGAAGGTTCCAAGTGGCGCACCCGCCCCGCGAAAGCGCCCATCGAAATGGAAAACAACCCGGACTATCCGGCCATCCGGCGCGTGCGTCTCGCCCTGTCTGCCGGTATCAGCGGCTTTGCCGTCGATGCGGATCTGGATGATGACACCCCGATTGTGTTCAAACGTAGCTGGTTTGAGCGCAACGGCTATCGGCGAGATGACCTGGTTGCCATCGGCGTCAAGGGCGCGAGCATGGAACCGCTGCTGTTTGAGGGAGACGTAGTAGTCATCAACACCGCCCAGCAAGAGCCGAAGGATGGGCGCGTGTTCGCCATCAATTTTGACGGCGAACTCATCATCAAACGCCTCTTGCGCGATTGCGGCCAGTGGTGGTTGAGTTCGGACAACCCGGACAAAGCGCGCTATCCCACCAAACGTTTCACCGAAAACACGTTCATCATTGGCGAAATCGTGCATCGCCAGAGCGAGCGCATCTAGTACCGGGAAGGCAGCGACGCATCGCCCGCGCCGCCCCACTGTGTGTCATCAAAATTGCAAACGAACACCCCGCGAGCGCGCTCTTCGCAAGCGCGCAAAAACTGCCCGGTCATTTCCTCTTCTTTCTCGTACATGCCCAACCCATAACCAATTGCCAGAACCGTATAAAGCAGTGCCAACAGCGGCACTGCGTCTGCCTGTGCAATTCTTTTTGTCCGCGCCAGCCACACGGTAACGGCAAGCGGAGCCGCGAATACGGCAAGAAGCGCAGCGCCAGCAATCCAGTCATCCATTGCGCGTTACCTGTAGCGCCGATTCTCTGGCGCGGCGTCCCAAAAATTATCCACCCCGTCACCATCATTGTCATAAATCCCATAGGTAGGATTACTGCGGTTTGTTGCCCCGCCCCGGCTGCTGAACTCATCGCGCTTGCGACCGCCACGGGTTTCCGACTGTCGGTTGTTATACCGGTATTGGTCTGGCTGTGCGCGGAAATGCCCCTCTACGCACGTTCCATCCTTGCGGCAATAACCGCGCACATACGTATCCGGCGCTGCCTGTCCGGCGAACGCCAGCAGCGCCAGCGCAAAAATAGTCGACCGTCTCATTTTTCACCCCCATGAATGCGCGCCTTTTGAAATTTTAGGCTAAACTGCTGTTAGCGTAATTAACAACCAGTCACATGAAGAACGTCCGCAAGACCGTATTGCATGTACTCAGTGCCGTGCAAGGCACGCTGACAGCGCACGAAATTTCTGCCCTCAGCAGACTGCCGTACAAATCGACTGTTGATGCACTGTGCCACCTGTACAACACGGGCGCTGTGTCGCGGTACGGATGCAAGCGGTTATCGCGCTGGGCAAAGACAAGGCCGCAAATGTTGCCGCTGGATATATTTTTGCGCGGCGAGAAAATCGCAACAAAAATTTCCATGGCGAAACTGCGCAGACAAGAAGCGGTCGAGCTTTGCAACGATTACCTGCACGGAAGAATGCGGACAGGCTGCTGTCTGAACGAAAAAGACCTGTTGATAATCAACAGCATCCTGCGCGGTCGAATTTGACGCAACATGGCACACTGCTCGCCCGGAAAACGAGGTACAGCCCATGCCGTTTGTTCTGGACGTATTTTCTGGCTGCAAACCGCGCCTGCCAGATTCATTGCTTGCGGCCAGCGAAGCATCGCTTGCGCAATGGTGTGATTTTGCCTACGGCGAGTTGCGCCCGCTACGGCGCGGATTCCGATTCCTGCAAATGCGCCACAACAACATCCGCGCGATGTATACCGATGACGGCCTGAATTTTTTCACCTGGTCTCAGGATGTGGATGCAGTACGTTCCCCGCTGGCCGCAGACCAGTACAACCGGATGTATTACACCGGCGAGGGCGCGAACATGCGCGTTGCCAACCGTCTGTCGGCCAGCACGCGCGGCGGCGCGCCCTCGGGCAGTTATCGTGTCGGCGTCCCCCGCCCGTCTGCTGCCCCCAAACTCACGGCTGCGGAACTCCCGGTACCCAGTGCAGACAAAGCAAATTTTGACGCACTGTTTTTCTTCGAGCTGGGCGGCGTTCGCTATCAAGTCACGCCCCTGTATATCAGTGCGCCCTCCACGAGCGGGAAATGGATATTCACCCCCCCGAAACGCGCAGACGACACCCCGGAAAATGCCACTCCCGTGCTCTACCTCTACGCATCGTGGAAAGACAGCGGGGAAATGTTTTTTGATGGCTACTCCACCAACTGCACCCTGCAAGGCGCAGACAGCTACTATCGTCTCACAATGGTAGTAGCCAATGGCTCGCTGCCCGCTGGCGAATGGGGCGGGCTGGAATGGCATTCTGTTGGCAATCAGCCAAAGGAATTTTTCGAGACGACGTTTCAGGTTTGCCTGGACAATACGGGAAAGTCACAGGACAAGCAGGCCAGAGCTTACGTCTACACCTTCGTCAACAACTGGAACGAGGAAAGCGCGCCCTCCGAACCGGCGTCTGTCACCTGCCTGCCGGAACTGGGCGTAACGGTAGAAGTATCCTCTGCGGGCTTTTCAGGCGACTTTGTGCCCCTGAAGGAAATCCGCATCTATCGCACCGCTGACGGTGCCAGCGGCATCACGGAGTATTTTTTCTGTGGCTCCCTGCCCATGCACGCAGGCGGCGCAGCCATGACGTTTGAAGACAACACCCCCGGCGCGCTGCTCAACGATTTGCTCACCAGCTACGACTATGTGCCCCCTCCCTCCGGACTACGCGGACTAACCCTGCTGCCCAATGGAATTTTGATGGCGTTCCGCGAGAACGAGCTATATTTTTCCGAGGCCTACAAACCGTGGGCATGGCCGCCGCAATACGCAAAAACGCTCTGTGCCAATGTGGTTGGCGCGATTGCGCACGGCAGCGGCGCACTGGTGACGACAAAATCCTACCCCTATCAGGTCTCCGGCGTCTCGCCCGATGCGATGACGACCACGCGCGTAGCTGTTGACCAGGCTGGCGCATCGAAATGGGCAATGGCCGTAATTGACGGGCTGGTGGTCTATGCCAGCCATGACGGACTGGTGACGGTCTCCGGCGTGGCCGCAAATTTGAACGCAGGCAACAGTTTTTTCACCCGCGAAACATGGCGCGAGCGCGTCGGCGCTGGTCTGTCTGGCGTGCGATTTGCCGTCTGGGATGGGCGGCTGATAGTGTTTTCTGGCGAAGGCGCATTTGTGCCGTTCCTGATTCGCCTGGACGAAGCCGACGGCACCATGACCGACCTTCCGGGATTTATTGCCAGTTGCGCCATGGTCTCGGCGCTGACCGACCAATGCTACTACGCCAATGCAGACTGGATTTGGCAATTCGGTGGCGGCAACAAAGAGGGTTGTGTATGGCGCTCACGCGAAGCGGTATTGCCGCACCCAACAAATTTTGGCGCGGTACAAGCGTGGGTAGATGGACAATGGGTACTGGATTTTGAAGTCTCCAAAAAACAGCCGGACGGCACCGAACAATGACACCTGCTCGCCCGTAATACGGTGACCGCAAATGACAGCATGAGCGCATTCCGCCTGCCTGCTGGCATGGAATACGAGCGCATCCGCCTGCGCGTTGCCTGCGAATCTGCCGGGCGGCTGCGCAAAATTGCCGTCGGCAAAACATTCCGGGAGCTGGCGCAGGTATGAATCGAAACTGGAACGCTCTCAGCGCCGGACAATTGACGCGACGGCAAACCGGCGTGCCCGGTGTATCGCGTGCCGCCCTCGATGCAATCGCGGACGCCAACACGCGCATGGTGTTGCAACAGATTATGGACGGCCTGGACGTGCGCAACGGCCTGTCTGGTGCGGGCGGCAAAGCGTTTGTCACCCGGGAAGAACTGAGAAACAGCGTCGAACGGGTAGAACTTCGCCTGGATGATAGCGTTCGAGAACTGCGCCACGGCGGATTTTGGGGCGACGACGGCAGCATACAGCCCGGTCAAGTGGCTGCCATCATGAACGAACTGATGGCGCAGGTCATGAACACAAAACTGTGGAAAGACCTCGGCGCGCGCGTCGACCTCATCGACAAACCCGATGGTTTGCTGGACAAACTGGGCGAACTCAATACTGCCATCATCAACGAAGCCAATGAGCGCGCCACGACCGACACCGCAATTGTCGACCAATTGCAAGCGGCAATTGGCCGTATTGGAGACAGCGAGGCAGCCATTGCCAACGAAGCGAACTTGCGCATCAATGCCGACAATGCGCTTGCCGAGACCATCAACACGCAATTTTCCGGCCTGAGCGATTCGCTGGCGCTGGTGCAAAACTCGGTGACAACAGTTGCCAACGCACAGGCCGCCACCGCAACGCAGGTCAATCAAATGCAGGTGACGCAGGACGAGCAAGCCGCCGCCATCGTCGAAGAAAGGAATGCCCGCGTCGCTGCGGATGGCACGCTCTACGTCCAGTATTACATCAAGCTGGATGTCAATGGCCGCGTTGCCGGATATGGTCTGGCGAATGACGGCAAAACCAGCGACTTCATCGTCCGCGCCGACACATTCGCCGTCGGCTCCCCGCAGGTCAACAACGGCAAGCAAACCGTCCCCTTCATTGTTCGCACCACAGAGACCACCGTAAACGGACAGAAAGTTCCGCCGGGCGTCTACATGGATTCCGCATTCATCGTCAACGGCGCGATTGATGCGGCCAAAATCGGTTTTGCGCAAATCAAGACCGCCCACATTGAAGACGCACAAATCACCAATGCGAAAATTCAAGACCTCGCGGTGGACACCCTCAAAATCGGCAAAAACGCTGTTACCATTCCTGCCGCCTACGAATTTAACCTCACCGCCACCGAATCAACGTCATTTGCATATGTCACCATCAACGTACCCATCAAGGCGGGCACGCGCATTCCAAACATGCCGTTTCTGGTCACGCTCGGAGTGCATGGCCCGGAATTTATCAACGCCCAGCGATGTTTTGACATTTTCCTGAACAACATCAGCGGCTACCGCAAAACGCTGTTTGCCCCAGTGACCTACATTTCCGACAACACCGACCAATCAAATTTGTGGTGGATAAACATGTTGAGCGCGGACAGCATGACCTACAGAGGAAAATTCTATTTTCTGCAAGGAATTTTTTACGCTGACGTGAGCGACACAATGAATTCATTTACATTTGGCGCATCTCTTTACCGCAGCGGCAGAAACTACGGGCAAAGAAATAACGGCGGCACGTCGCACAAACTGCGCGGCACCCTGTCCGTGCTAGGACTGGCACGATGAAATTTTATGCCGTATATCAGCGCGACACAGGCGAAATCGTCGGCATTGCATCGGGTTCCGAGAATGTAATTGTTGCGCCCGAAAACAGCCTGGAAATTGACGCCCCGAACCGGGCGGACGGATGTTATGTCGACACCACTGCCCGCCCCCCCGCGCTTGTCCGCATCCCCTCCCGCCCGACAAGCTGGCATGAGTTTGACTGGACGCAAAAATGCTGGCGTCTGCGCGCGGACGAACTGCGCGCGCATTTGATGCGGGAAGCGGACATGGAACGGGAAATCGCATCCACCGCCCCGATTGACTACACCGGCAAACGAATGGATGCAGATGCTGTCGCGCAACGAAACATCCAAGGCAAGCTCGCAGAGCTACGCGAACGCGAAATAACGGGCGCGCAACTGCCCGTATCAGACTGCATCTGGCGCGACTACGACAACATCACCCACACATGGCCGGACTGCGCCAGCTACCAAAGCTGGCTCTCCGGCCTGCTGGTAGCCATCGTCGAACGAACCACCGCGCTGTACAAAGCCGCGTGGGAAAAGAAAGCGCAAATCGAAAGCATGACGGACGACGATTTGCTTGCTGCCGCCGCCGAAGCAGAAGTAGTGCAGGTCGAATAAAGCGCGCTGCGCCATGATGCGCGCATGAAGCCTGTCACTGTTCGCCCCGCCTGCCCAGACGACCTGCCCGCCATCGTGGAAATGGGCAAGTCCCTGCACGCGGCGCGGCAAACTCACGCCCCATTTTGCGCGCACACGCTGGCCGAACTGGTGGCCGAAATTGCACAGGATGACACGCTGGGCTGTGTCCTCGTTGCCGAGTGCGAACACGACATCATCGGCATGGCCGCAGCCTGCCGCGTGCTCACTTGGTACAACCGCGCCGTGCCCATCGCACAGGAACTATTCTGGTGGGTAGCGCCGCGCGCCCGTGGCTCGCTGGCCGCCAAGCGGCTCATGCAAGGCATGGAAATGTGGGCGCAACGCACAGGCTGCACGCGATTTGTCATGACGGTCATCCCGGACGGCACATGCGCGCGCGTCAAACGCTGGCACGCGCGGCGCGGCTACAAACCGTTGGACGTATTGATACACAAGGAGTTGCAACATGGGTAACGTAGTCGGCGGCATCGTAGGCACCGTAGCGGGCGGCCTGTTTGGCAGAAGCAGTCAGAAAAAAGCCGACCGCGCCAATCAAGCCGTGGCCGAAGCGCAAGCGCAACAAGCCGCGCTGGCGCAAGAGCAATGGGACAGGTACAAAAACCTCTACTCCCCGCTCGAGACGCAAATTGTCCGCCAGGCGCAAGAAGGCACCAGCCCGGCGCAGTACGACCGCGCGGCGGCGGAAGCCTCGGCCACTGTCGGCGCGCAGTTTGGCAAAGCGCGAGACCGGCTTGGGCGCACCCCCGGGCTTGACCCATCCAGCGCCGCCTACCAGCACGGCATGATTGGTCTGGACATCGCACAGGCCGCAGCGGACGCCACTGCGCAAAACGCCGCCCGTCAATCCGTCACTGATGACGGCTGGAACAAGCAAATGGCGGCGTTATCTCTCGGCAAAGGGCTGCCCGCAAATGCCATGAGCGGGCTGAACAGTGCTGCCAGCACTGCCGCAACGATGGCAAGCCATGCCAACAGCGCCGCCAGCCAGAACGCGCAAGGCTTCGGGCAGCTTGAACAAGCGATTGGCAACATGGTTGGCTCGTTCACCAACAATGGCAACGCTGGCGGGAGCTGGCTGGGTGGAGCCTTTTCCGGCAGCAAAAACGGCAACGGCGGCACGGGATTGAAATATGACGCCTCTGGCTGGGGCGGATTCGGACTGTAAGGGGATACATCATGTCTTTCGACTGGGCAGCGGCAGGATACGCAGGCAATGGATTTTTCAAGGGACTGCGCGAACAGCAACAGGACGCACGTCAACGTGAGCAGGATGAGCGAAATCGTGAGCTGCACGACCGGCGAATGCAACGCCTCCAGTATAGTCTGGACACATTGCCCGCCCCGGAACTGGCGCGCGCGCAAAATGAAGCGCAAGCACAAGACGCGCTGGACGAATATGCAGACCGGCGGGCGACGCGCCCCTATGACCGCAGCAAACGCATATCTGGCGACGCGCTGGCGGATGCACAAAACCGGCTCGGTCTGGCGCAGGTACAAATGACGGGCACGCAATCACTGCGCAATGCGCACGACGAAGCTGTGTGGAAAGGGCAGGAACTCGCGGGCAAGAAGGCACAGCAGCCGTGGCTGAATCAAGCGGCCCTGCTGAACGCGCAATCGTCATCCGCCGACGCGCAACACAAAATCAGCAATCAGGGCGAACAACTCGGATTGCAAAACATGAAACACCTGAACGAAGCTGCGCAAGAAGCGCACAAGGCCGCGCAACTGGGCGCGCAGATGGTACTCAGCGGCAACAAGGTAGGCGCGCTGAATCACATTGCCAGATTGCAGCAACTGTCTGGCGACCCCACACCGGTTGCCGATTATCACGTTGTCAAAAACGCAGCAGGCGAAAACACCTACCGATTTGTTGACGCGCAGGGCAACATGGTGCGCACCATGACGGACACAGAAATGCAGAAACTCGCGGGAGTTGACACAAAGACGCCGCCGCCCGCCAATGAATTTGACGCATTGCTGAACGGCGGAACATTCAACACAGGCCAAGGCACCGCCGCCGACAAGTTGTTCCGTTGACGATTCGGAACACGCCCGCCCGCGCGGGCATTTTTTTGACATTTATCAACATTGCGTAAGTAAACTAACCGTCAATGACGAACTGTGCTTGCCTGTTTCGTGTTAGCGTACTAACATGAATAACACCAACACAGGAGCACAACCATGTACACCTACCCGCAAAATCTTACACCCACACCCGCCGCCGCCGCGTCCCGCGCGCCTGCGGCGACCGACCAACACCGTGCCATTGCCGAGGTGCAGGCGGCGATGATGATTGCGCGCGCCAATCCGCGCGACCAGCGCGCGGCGCTTGACCGCATCCTGAATGCCTGCACCCGCCCTTCGCTGGCGTCCTGCGCGGTCTACACCTACTCGCGCGGCGGCTCCGACATTTCGGGGCCGAGCATCCGGCTGGCCGAGGCCGTTGCCCAGCAATGGGGAAACATGCAGTTCGGCATCCGCGAGATTGACCAGAGCGGCGGCGTCTCTACCGTGCAGGCATATGCCTGGGACGTGGAGACCAACACTCGGCGCGAGGTGACGTTTCATGTGCCGCTGGTGCGGCATACCAAGCGCGGCACGGTGCAACTGACCGACCCGCGCGACGTCTACGAGCACGTCGCCAACCAGGGCGCGCGCCGTCTGCGGGCGTGCATTCTGGCCGTCATCCCGGGCGACGTGACCGAGGCGGCTGTGGCGCAGTGCGAGCAGACCATGACCGCGCACGCGGACATCAGCCCCGAAAACATCCAGCGCATTGTGGCCGCGTTTGAGAAGTTCGGCGTGACCAAGGCGCAGATTGAGGCGCGCATCCAGCGCCGTCTGGATGCGATTCGTCCGGCGCAGGTGGTGATGCTGAAAAAAATCTACACCAGCCTGAACGATGGCATGTCTGCGCCGGAAGACTGGTTCGACCCTGCCGGGGGCGGAACTGCCGGGGGCGGATCTGCCCCCGAAGGCGCTGCGAGCGCCAAAGCACAGGCCGCGCCCGCGCTGCCGGAAATGAGCGCCGAGAAATTCGCCGAGCAACTCCCGCGCTGGCGCGACATGGTGGAGAGCGGGCGCAAAAGCGCCGCAGATACGGCGGCCATGATTGCCAGCAAGTACGCGCTGACCGATGAACAACTGAACACCATCGCCGCGCTGGGCGATGGCGAGTAACCGCACACAAACAGGAGAGCACCCCATGAAAACCGTAAACCTGCAACAGGGCACGCCCGAATGGAAACAGTGGCGCGCCAGCCGTTTTACCGCGTCGGATGCGCCGACCATGCTTGGCATCAACCCGTACCGTTCGCGCGAATCCCTGCTGCGCGAAAAGGCGCTTGGTGATGCGCCGGAACATTCTGATTCCACGCTGGCGCTGTTTGCCGAGGGGCACCGCGCCGAGGGGCTGGCGCGGGCGATGGTTGAACGCATCATCGACGACGAACTTTATCCGACCGTGGCAGAGGATGACGCCGGACAACTGGCCGCCAGTCTGGACGGGATGACGCTCGACGGGGACACGCTGTTCGAGCATAAATTGATGAACGACGACCTGAGAGACTGCCGCGACAACGGCGCGCCCATCCCGGAGCATTACCGCGCCCAGATGGAACAACAGTTGATGGTCACGGGCGCGCGCGAGGTGCTGTTTGTCGCGTCGCGCTGGGACGATGCGGGCAGGCAGACCGAGGAGCCGCTGCACGCGCACTACGAATCCGACCCCGCCATGCGCCGCCGCATCCTGGACGGCTGGGCGCAGTTTGCCCGCGACCTGCAAAGCTGGAAACCTGACACTGCCGCCCCCGAGGGCAGCGCGCCGGAAACCCTGCCCGCGCTGCACGTCGAAGTGCGCGGCCAGGTCATTGCCAGCAATCTTGTCGCGTTCCGCGAGCGGGCGCTGGCCGTCATCGGCAACATCAACACCGACCCGCGCACGGATGAGGATTTTGCCGACGCGGAAAAGACCGTGAAATGGTGCAAAGAGGTTGAGAGCCGCATTTCCGGCGCGAAGCAAAACGCACTCGGGCAGACCGGCGATATTGATGCGCTGTTCCGCGCGCTGGATGAAGTCTCGGAGTTCGCCCACAAAACCCGCCTGACGCTGGAAAAAGCGGTAAAGGCGAAAAAGGACGAAATCCGCGCCGACAGAATCCGAGCGGCGAGCGTGGAATATGGCGAATACGTCGCGCAGATGATGCAGGACGCAGGGTTTCAAATCACCGTCCCGCGCACGGATTTTGCCGCCGTCATCCACGGCCTGAAAACGATCGCCAGCATCGACGAGAAACTGGGCGCGGCACTGGCGCGCGAAAAATCCGCGTTTGCCGCGCGGATGGACAGTGCAGCCGCAAAACTGGAATGGATGCGCGAGCACACGCAAGCCGCGCAGTGGGCATCCCTGTTTTCGCGCGACATGCTCGACCTGCTCGACCTGACGCCCGGCGCATTCCGCGACGCGGTGACAGGGCGCATCGCCAAGGCCGAAGCGGAACAGGCTGCGCGCGAGGAAGCCCGCGCCCGTGCCGAAGCCGAAGCGCAGGCGCAAGCGGAACAAGCCGCGCCGGAACAAGCGCCTGCCCCTGTGCAGCAGGAAGCCGCCGCGCCGGAAACTGCGCCCGTCGCGCCCGTGGCCGCGCCCGCGCAGCCGCAAGGAAAGCCCGTCGCGCTGAAGGACATCAACGCCGCCATCGCCCCCATCAGCATCACGCAGCAGGGCATGGACTGGTTCGGCTTCCGCCCCGTGGAATCCAAAGGCCGCGCCGTGCTGTATCCGGCGGGCACGATTGCCGAATTGTGCACGAGCATCGAGCGGCACATGCGCGCCGTGCGCAACCCGGAATCGACCTGCTGCATCCCGCCGGGCGGCGCAACCGGGCGCACGCTGTAAGGGGCACGACCATGAAACACACCTTTCTGGAATCCATCGCCCTGCCGCTGTTTTGCGCAGTCGTCGCCGGTTTCTGCGTCTGCCTGCTGGCGCTGGAAAACGAGCGTCGGCAGGTAGTGGAGAGCGCGCGGCAAGAGGCGGAGACCCCGCCGGTCATCATCACCGACTGCCGCGTAATGCCCGACGAGATTGCGTTTTCCGAGTAGCGGTTTGCCCTCCTGTCCGCTACTCACCGGCGGGCGGCCTGTTTCGTCCTTCAGTGTCCGCCCGCCACCCGTTCAATGGGCGCGGCTGTGCCCAAACAGATGCCCAGCGCATCACAGCCCTGCAAAGGGATTGGTTCTCACCCCGCACAGCCGCGCCCGCCCATTTCACCCAACCAACGAGGTAACACCATGAAACCCATGCATGAAAACCTTGATGCAGTACGTATCGAAAACGAAGCGGGCGACCTGATTCCCGTAATGGATTACGCAGGCGAAAAACTCGCCGAGCTGGTATCCGCAATCGAAACGCACAACAAGGCCGGTGTGCTGACCATGAAAATCAGCATCAAACCGTCCACGGCGGGCGCGCTGGCCGTGAAAGCCGAAGTCGCCATCAAGAAACCCGTGGGCGCGCCGCCCGAAGCCCTGCTTTGGGCAACGCCCGAAGGCAATCTGGTTGCGGATGACCCGCGCCAGCAAAAACTGAACCTGAAAGCCATTCCCGAACCGGCCAGAAAGGTTGTCGCACTCAACAAGTAATCAGGAGTCTGTGAAATGGAAGAAGAAACCATTACCCCCCCCGTGCAACGCGAAAACGCAATTGAAACCGCCATTCGCATAGGCACGACCATCGCGCCTATTCACCAACACGCAAAAGATGGTCAGATGTTCGTCGTCGTGCCCGAAGGTTTCGCGGTTCAGTCGCTGGAAAAACTGTGTGCCAAACCCGCGCGCAAGCGCGGAAGCGTTACGGTTTCCGATATGGCCAGCTTTTGCCGGTATGCGGGCACGCACATGCGTGCAGGCTGCTCGACCGCCTACGCAAATGTCGACGTTGAAAATTTCCGGTTCAATGTCGTCGCCGTCCTGGACGACCACGGAACGGAAGCCGACGGCCAGAACTGGCAGGAACACAGATGCACGCTTAACTCGCGCACCTCGTTTGAGTGGGACAAATGGCGCAAGCACGACCGCCAGAAGTTCACGCAGACCGAGTTTGCCGAGTTTCTGGAAGACAACGTGCAGGACATCACGGGCGGCGATGGAATGCCCACCGGCACGGACGTGTTGCAAATGGCGCTGAATTTTGAGCGCACGGCAAACAAGCGATTCCGCAGCAAAACCAACCTGCAAAGCGGCTGCGTGCAACTGGAATTTGTCGACGAAGAAAACGACAAGAGCCGCGAGCGGATGCAGATGTTTGAGCGTTTCACCATCGCCATCCCCGTATTCCAGCCCAACGACCTGCACGGCGAGGCCGTCGCCTATCCTGTGCAAGCGCGGCTGAAATACCGCGAGAAAGACGGCGAGTTGTCGTTCTGGTACGAACTCATCCGCGCCGACCGCGTATTCCAGGCTGCGGTAGCGGATGAACTCAAAAAACTGCCGGAACAACTGCTGGTGATTTACGGCACGCCGTAACACACAGGCGGGGGCGAACGATGAACGGCTATGCGGCGCGCGCCGCTTTGAGCACCGCACGCGGGGCGAGCACGGCCACGGCAAGCAGCGTGCGCGCCGCCCCGCTGGGTTCGCGCCGTCCCTGCTCCCATTCCTGCAAGGTGCGCACCGACACGCCGAGCATCGCGGCAAATTCGCGCTGTGACATGCCCAGCCGTGCGCGCGCATCAACCGCCGTCGGCACGGTCACCTGCGACATGCGCCCGACTTTGCCCGCCTTCATCTGGCGCACGGAAGCCAGCAACATTTCGCCCAGTTCCGCGCCCGTCATTTCATCGTTGTCATGCTTCGTCATTTTCAAGCTCCTGTTTGATGGCTTTCAGAATACGTCTTTGACGTATGGCGTCAAGCCCGCTTGCAAAACATCGACGGAGTGTGGTAGGGTGAAGTCCTCTCAAAAACAAAGTCGGACACCCGCCCCCGTCAGACTGGCGCTTTTTTTACGCCCGCAGCCCGCCTATCGGCTGCGCGCCGCCGGTCAATGGCCGGGGGTAGAGACAGGCCATAAGGCGCAAGCCAAAAGCCTGACGCGGCTTACTTTGTTGCCGAGAGTGCGCCCCGGCCACCCGCATTCTGCGTGGCCTCTCTCTGAAAACAAAGTCATGAACACTACTCTCCCCGCGACCGTGGATTTCCACGGCACGCAACTCACCGTTACCGTCATCAACAGCGTTCCCCACGTTGCCATCAAGCCGATTTGCGATGCACTCGGCGTTAATTGGTCTGGGCAATACCTGCGCATCCAGCGCACGCCTATCCTGTCAGAATCCATTTGCGTTATGCAAATGCAGCTTCCCGGTGACACACAGCAACGCGAAGTGCTGCTGCTCGCCCTGGACAAGCTCAACGGCTGGCTGTTTGGCATCAGCACGGCGCGTATCCGCGACCCCGAGCGTCGCGCCCGGCTGCTGCAATATCAGCGCGAGTGCTTTGACGTGCTCGCCGCCCACTTCGGCGCGTCCGCCCGTCCCGTCCCGCTCCCCTACAAAGAGCAACCCGGCCAAAGCCTGTCAGAAGAGCAATGTGCTGAGTTGCGCGACATGCTCACGGGCGCAGCGGCGCAGGTGCCGAGCGAGATGCGCCGCGTCTTCA
>JAFSWK010000197.1 GCA_017444505.1 Rhodocyclaceae bacterium
GGCGCGCAGGATGCCGGCATCGTCTACTGCGCCTCGCGCAACCGCGTCGAACAAACCGCCCGCTGGCTGTGCGAACAAGGCTTTCGCGCCCTGCCCTACCACGCCGGCATGGAAGCCGAACTGCGCAGCGCCCACCAGCAACGGTTCGTCTCCGAAGCCGGCGTCATCATGGTCGCCACCATCGCCTTCGGCATGGGCATACACAAACCGGACGTGCGCTTTGTCGCCCACCTCAACCTGCCCGCCTCCATCGAAAGCTACTATCAGGAAACCGGACGCGCCGGACGCGACGGCCTGCCCGCGCACGCCTGGATGTGCTGGGGCGGCAGCGACGTTGCCCTGCACCGCCAGCGCATCACAGACAGCGACGGCAGCGCCGCCTTCAAGCGCCGCGCCCACCAGCGGCTTGACCAGCTCGTGGCGCTCGCGCAAAGCGCCACCTGCCGCCGCCAGCACATACTGGCCTGCTTCAACGAAACCGCCGCCCCCTGCGGCAACTGCGACAACTGCCTGCACCCGCCACACACCTGGGACGCCACCGAAGCCGCGCGCAAGGCGCTCTCCTGCGTCTGGCGTGCCGGGCAAGCGCACGGCATGACGCACCTCATCCGCATCCTGCGCGGCGAAGCCGATGAACGCATCCGCGAACTCGGCCACGACCATCTTTCCACCTACGCCATCGGTCAAGACCTCAGCGCCGCGCGCTGGCGGCACGTTTTCCGGCACCTGCTCGCCGCCGGATTTTTGCAAGCCGACGACCCGCACCACGCCATTTTGCGCCTCACCCCCGCCGCCCGCCCCCTGCTGCGCGGCGAACAAACCCTCACCCTGCGCGAGGCCGCCCGCCCCCACAGCAAACGCCGCGCCCGCACCACCAGCATCGACCTGCCCGCAGGCGTGCCCACCACCCTCTTCGACCGCCTGCGCGCCTGGCGCATGGAACAAGCCCGCGAACGCGCCGTGCCCGCCTACGTCATTTTCCACGACACCACCCTGCGCGAAATCGCGCTGACCCGCCCCACCACCCTAGACGAACTCGCCCAAATGCAAGGCATGGGCCGCAAAAAACTCGAACACTACGGCCCAATGCTGCTGGAACTCGTGCGGCAAAGCTGAACGACGGCGCAGGCCGTCTGCCGCATCCACGAGTCACAGAAAAAAGCAGCAGACGGAAAAACTCGCACCACGGATGCGAGAAATCGCCGCAACAACACGCAAAAGAAATGTGCAACCACGGGTTGCACAAATCGCTTGAACACACAGCAATACCGCGCCGCGCCAAAACGCCAACCACTGGTTGGAGAAATCGGCTGGGCGCACAACCTGCGCCGCGAAACGAAGATTGGCAATCAGCTGTCTTGTTATCTGGAAAAATCTGCGGAAGCAATACCAAAAAACCGCTCAAAGAACGTCTTCAGCCTGTCAATCACTGTCTGTTTTTTCCGCGCCCGATCTCCGCCTGCGAAGCGGGACATGAGCGGCAGGATTTTGTCGATATCCGTACCTGTTGTTTTCACTTCCCCATTGCGGAAAGAATCTTCCATCAGTTTACGGGTCTCCCCTTCCTTCAGATTTTCTTCCGCAATAATCTGGCCAAGCTGCTTTTCACGCTCCTCTGCCACAAACCTGTGCCACTCCTGCACTACATCATCAACATCGTTGATACCGGCGATGAAGGTTTCAATCAACTCCTTCTTGCTGCGCAAATCCGGCGAAGCATCTACAGCCTTCCTGATAGTAATCAGAATTTCTTTGTCTCGGCACTGGCTGCTATGGTACTTCGTCACGAGCATCAGGATATAGTCAATACTAATCTCAATCTGGCGGATTAGCTCCACCTCAAAAACAATATCGTCCGTAATATCTTCCTTGTCACTGTCATCCCTGCGGCTGCGCCATTCATCCCGCAAATCCAGATAACGGCCAAGATAGTCCTGAAGATCACGTTCGGAAAGAATTTCCCTCCCCGCAAAATCATCAAAGGACGCCAGCAAATTTCGCATACGCAAAATCGCACCAAAGAGCGCAATAAA
>JAFSWK010000198.1 GCA_017444505.1 Rhodocyclaceae bacterium
AGTAGCGGGCGCGCTCATCGACCATGGTCGCCGCGTCCGGGCAGGCGTAGCGCAGGAAATACCAGGAAGATTCGACGAAGGTATCGAGCGTGTCGGTCTCGCGCCGCGCCGGTTTGCCGCAGCGCGGGCAGGTGCATTCGTAAAACTCGGGCATTTTCGCCAGCGGCGAGCCGCGTCCGGTGAGTTCGACGTTTTCCGGCAGGCGCACGGGCAAGTCTTTGTCCGGCACGGGCACATCGCCGCAGTCGTCGCAGTGACTCACCGGAATCGGGCAACCCCAGTAACGCTGGCGGGAAATGCCCCAGTCGCGCAGGCGGAATTGCACCTTTTTCTCGCCCAGCCCTTTCGCGGCCAGGTCTGCGGCGATGGCGTCGATGGCTTCCGCGTGCGCCAGCCCGTCGTATTTGCCCGAATGCACGCAGCGGACGTTTTCCTTGTCGGCATACCACGGCTGCCAGGCGTCGGTGCTGAACGTCTCTCCGTCTTTGGCGATGACCTGACGGATGGGCAGGTTGTATTTTTTGGCGAAGGCAAAGTCGCGCTCGTCATGCGCCGGTACGGCCATCACCGCGCCTTCGCCATAGCCCATCAGCACGTAGTTGCCTACCCAGACGGGTACGGGTTCGCCGGTCAGCGGGTGGCGGACGAAAAGCCCGGTGGCCACGCCTTTCTTTTCCATCGTTTCCATGTCCGCCTCGGCCACGCTGCCTTGCCGACATTCTTCGATGAAGGCGGCCAGTTGCGGGTTGCTTTTCGCGGCGTGCAGCGCCAGCGGGTGCTCTGCGGCGACGGCGACAAAGGTCGCGCCCATGATGGTGTCGGCGCGGGTGGTGAACACCCACAGTTGACCGGCTTCGCCGTCGAGTTCATACGGGAAGGCAAAGCGCACGCCTTCGCTTTTGCCAATCCAGTTTTTCTGCATCGTGCGCACCTGCTGCGGCCAGCCGGGCAGTTCGTCCAGCGCCGCGAGCAGTTCTTCGGCGTAGGCGGTAATCTTCATGTAATACATGGCGATTTCGCGCTTTTCGACAAGCGCGCCCGAACGCCAGCCGCGCCCTTCAATCACCTGTTCGTTGGCCAGCACGGTTTCATCAACCGGGTCCCAGTTGACCACGCCCTTTTTCTTGTAAATCAGCCCTTTTTCCAGCAGGCGGGTAAACAGCCACTGTTCGTGGCGGTAGTAGTCGGCATCGCAGGTGGCGATTTCGCGCGACCAGTCGAGCGCAAAGCCCAGCCGTTGCAACTGGCCTTTCATGTAGGCGATGTTTTCGCGCGTCCATTTCGCCGGTGCGACGTTATGCTGGATGGCGGCGTTTTCGGCGGGCATCCCGAAGGCGTCCCAGCCCATTGGTTGCAGCACGTTGTAGCCGCGCATCCGGCGCGAGCGGGCGAGCACGTCGCCAATCGTGTAGTTGCGCACGTGTCCCATGTGCAGCTTGCCCGAAGGGTAGGGCAGCATGGAAAGGCAGTAGTACTTCGGGCGCGTGCTGTCTTCGCGCACGGCAAAGGTATGGTGCTCGCGCCAGTGGGTTTGGGCGCGGGCTTCCAGGGTGGCGGGGTCGTATTTCTGGTCGGCTTGGTGGGTGGAAGTCATGACGGTTGTACGCAGGGCGTTTGGGGTAAAAGAACGCAATTATCGCGGATTCGCCGCCGCTGCGGTGGACGGCAACTGCGCGAACAGGGGAAAGGTGCGGACGAAGGGGGCGGCGGGCGGTTCAGAGTTCGACGACAACGGAACCATCGGGCTGCGCGATGCCGTTGACGGTGCGCCGGTTGTCCAGCAGCACGCGCACGCGATCGCCCGCACCGGCGCGGTGAATGGCCTTGCCTTCGGTGCTCACGGTGAAGGTGCGCTCTTGAATCAGCACGCTGACGCGCTGCCCGGCGCGGATGACCTCGGGCGTGACCAGCAGACTTTTGCGCAACGGTTTGCCCACGCCAGTGAGGTGGCGGGTTTGCTGGCCGATGATTTCCTCTTCATCCAGCAGGGTGTCGGCGGGCAGTTGCGTGATGTCGCCGCGCTGCATGGTGAGGTCAGAACCTCGGATGACGGTGCCGCTGGCCAGCGCACGGGCGCTCACCGGGTATTCGGCCAGCACTTCGACGCGCGCGCGCAGATAGAGCACCCACGGCGTCGGCGCGTTGCAGCGCACGCCCACGCTGGTGCGCCCCCAGGCGCGGGTATTGCTGGGCAAAAAGGCTTCCAGCGCAGCGCAGGCAGGCTGGCGTTTGGCGGGGTCAGGCGGGAAAACGGTGATGCGCACTTCGCCGGGCAGACCATTGGTTTCTTGTTCCAGCAGCGCGTGGGCGGCCTCTTGCACCGGCTGCGGCGCTTGATAGGCGGCCAGCGCGGTGCTGGCAAATACGCCCAGCGCCAGCGCGGCAGCGGGGCGTAACAATCGGCGGACGAGGGCGAAGGCGGGCGTGTTCATGCCCGCAGGGTACCGCAAAACGGCAGCGGCAGGCAGCCTTGCCGCCCGCACCGGCAAAGTTTGCCGGAAACGGAGGAATTGGCCGCAAAAACGGGGTGTGTTCGGGCAATGGTCTGGACAGGCGCGGGCATAGTATGCGTGTGGCATGGAACGTGCATAGAAGGAATGGGCGGCTGCGTCCGCAAACCATACAGCTCAAGAGGTGACCAAAATGCGTGCCCTGATGGATCAAGCAACTGCGTTTCAGCAAAACGCGCTGAACGTACAAAGTTACCGCCAGGAAATTCTGGCCTCAAACATCGCCAACGCCGACACCCCGCACTACAAGGCGAAAGACATTGATTTTCGCAGCGCCCTGCGCGGCGTGCTCGACCGCCAGCAGTTTGGCCCGCTGGCGATGCGCCGCACTTCGTCGCGCCATCTCGCGGGCGAGTATGAACCCGCCGGTCTGGAAGCCTACACCGGCTATCGCAACGAATGGCAGGCGAGCATTGACGGCAACACCGTGGAAATGGACGTGGAACGTGCCGCTTTCGCGGAAAACTCCATCCACTATCAGGCCAGCGTGCGCTTCATCAACAGCCTGCTGCAAGGCATGGGGCGCGCCATCAACGGCCAGTGATGCATGTTCGCATTCGTGATTCAGACCGCATGAGGTGACAAAATGAGCAGCATGTTCAACATCTTCGCCATTTCCGGCTCGGCGCTCACGGCGCAGTCGGTGCGGCTGAACACCACGGCTTCCAACATGGCCAACGCCGACAGCGTGATTGATTCCACCGGCGAACCCTACCGCGCCAAAGAAGTCGTCTTTCAGGCCACGCCCGTACTCGGCGGCGGCAAGGATACCAAGGGCGTGATTGTCAGCCAGATTGTGGACAGTGCCGCCCCGTTGCGGCTGGAATACAACCCGAACAGTCCGGCGGCGGACGAAAACGGCTACGTCGCCATGCCCAACGTCGATGTGGTCGAAGAAATGGTCAACATGATTTCGGCCTCACGCTCGTATCAGAACAACACCGAAGTGATGAACACCGCCAAACAGCTCTTGCAGCAGACGCTGAGCATCGGGGCACAATAAACGTGACTTCTGGCACACTTTTTGCATAATTCCGGGCGTAGGCCGCCAGGCCGTCACGCAACGAGGTGAACGAAAATGACTACGACCAGCAACGTGAACAGCGCCGACCATCTGTACGATCTGCGCACAGACAATCAGGTGAAAAGCGCGGCCAAAAGCGCCGTCGAGGAGATGCAGTCGCGCTTCATGACGCTGCTCACCGCCCAGCTCAAAAACCAGGACCCGATGAATCCGCTGGACAACGCCGAGATGACTTCGCAACTGGCGCAGATGAGCACCGTCGAAGGCATCGAACGGCTCAATTCCATGTTCCAGAAATTTGTCGATGCGCAGATTCAATCGCAGATTGACACGCTGAGCCTGCAAGCAGTGAATCTGGTTGGCCACGGCGCGCTGGTCGCGGGCGACAACCTCACCCTGACGGACGAAGGCGGCGTGGCGGGCTTCCGGCTCGATGGCAGTGCCGACAGCGTCACCATCACCATCAAGGATGCCAATGGGCGCGCCGTGCGCACCATGGATTTGGGCAGCCAGTCCGCAGGCGTGCAAAACTTTGTCTGGGACGGCATGAACGATGCGGGCGAAAAAGCCGAAAACGGCAACTACCGCATCTCCGTTTCCGCCCAGAAAGAGGGCGAAGCGGTGAATGTTTCGGCGCTTCAGTTCGGCATGGTGACCGCCCTGACCCGTACCAGCGAAGGCAGTCTGTTGCAGGTTGGCAGTCTTGGCAACTTTACGGTGGATGAAATCTGGCAGGTGCTCTGAGCCGGTTTCCTCTTCTTCCCCAATATTTGACGAATCACAGGTGCAATCATGGGCTTCCAACAAGGTATCAGCGGTCTGAACGTCTCTGCCGCGGCGATTGACATCACCTCGAACAACATTGCCAACGTGCAGACGGTCGGCTTCAAACGCTCGGACGGCATTTTTGCCGACATGTATTCTTCCGCCGTATATGGCGGCTCGCCGCGCAACAACGTCGGCTACGGCGCTTCGGTGGCGGAAGTACGGCAGGATTTCAAGCAAGGCGTCACTTCCCAGTCCAACAACCCGCTGGACTTGGCCATCAACGGCAACGGCTTCTTTCAGGTGCAACTGGCCAATGGCTCCAAAGCCTATACCCGCAACGGCCAATTCACGCTGGACAAGGATGGCTACGTGGAAAACGCGCAGCACAACCACTTGCTGGGCTATCCGGCGATTACGCAAGGCGTGGGCGCGACCAAGGTAATTTACGGCGGCGACCCGCAGGAGCTGATTGTGGATATTCACTCGGTGGTCGAAGCGACGGCCACCACCGAGGCATACATCGAAATGAACCTCGGCTCTTCCGAACTTGCGCCGGGCGACCAAACCCCGCCGGGCGAAGACATCACGAACTATCTCGGCGTCGGTGCGGGCGTTGCGCCGTATCCGCCGGTCGATTCCTACAACGGTCAGGAACTGATGAAGGTCTATGACTCGATGGGCAACGAAATCAACATGCACCTCTACTTTGTGCGCCAGCCGGGGCTGAACCCGATGTCGCCCAACTGGGATGTGTATGTGCGCATGGAGACGGATATCGACACCACGGCCACGCCGCCTCATCCTGACGTGCCGATGACGCATCTGGGCACGCTGACCTTTGATACCTCTGGCCGTTTCGACAACTTCGCGCCCGCCGCCGGTATCACCTCCAACTCGCCGGGGCACGCCCTGCTGGAGCGTGCGGGCACAGACCTGAAAACCGGCGCGGAAGACCTGGCCATCGACATCGACTTCCACGGTTTCACCCAGTTCGGCCAGAAAACCAGCCCCTACAAGCACACCCAGAACGGCTACACCTCCGGGCGCTATGCCAAGCTGAATGTTTCCGACGAAGGCATCATCGAAGCCGAATATACCAACGGCAAACGGGTGCCCATCGGCCAGGTGGCACTGGCGGTCTTTACCAACCCGCACGATCTGGAGCGCATTGGCGACAACCTCTTTGCGGAAACCTATGCTTCCGGCCAGCCGGCGCTGGGCAAACCGACCAGCGGCATGTTCGGCA
>JAFSWK010000199.1 GCA_017444505.1 Rhodocyclaceae bacterium
CCCCGGATGATCCGCCGAAGGCCGCATTGCGCCCACCGCTGCGTGCGTGCCCCAGCTGTGCAGCGGCGCGCGCAGGGTGAAAAGCAAATATTCCACCATGCCTGCCTCCTATCGGGCGGCCACAAAGGCGGTCACCTCGGCCAGCGTGCCCTGCTTGTGGCTGAAGCTCAGGCTGTCCGGCGCTTCGCCCATGATGCGGTTGAACGTCTCGCGCTTGCTTTCAAGCGCCTCAATGGCTGCGGCCAGCACGTCGCCGTTTTCATTGTCCGGAAGTTTGCGCATGAAGGCTTCGGCCAGGGTGCGCGGCTGGGCGTCGCCCTTTTCCGCCAAACAAAAGGATGCCACGGCGCGCGAGGCAAAGCTGTTTTGCTTGCCCGTCGGGCTGACCGTGCACACCGCCCGCGTGAGCGCATCCAGCGCCCGCGCGGCCAGTTCTTCATTACCGCCCAGATTTTCCACGAGCAATTCGCGGTCAATGCACAGGTACAGATAAAACAGACCCGCACCGAATTCGGCCACGCCCATGTGACCCGCGCCGCTGTCCGTCCGGTTCAGGTCGTCGACGGCGGTGAAGAAGTCGTCTTCCACCACGGCGTTATGCACCGTCATGGCGTGGGCGACCTGCGCAGCGGCTTCTACATTGCATTCCGGATTGGCCGCCAGCATCCGGCCAAAAAGGGCGATGTCTACCGCCGCCGCATCCTTGCGCAGCAGCTTCAATGCCTCGCCGTCCGGCACGTTGCCGCTTGCCCGGCATTGTTCCACCAAGGCGTCGACGCTTTCCAGTTCTGCCGGACTCAAATGAGCAAGCTGCTCGCTCTTGAAGGGGCGCCAACTGTCCTGCGCATCTTCTGTCTGCATGACGCCGAACACGCCGCCGATGGCGCGGGCGATGTTCTTGGCTTTCCCGGCGGGCAGTTTGGTTAGCGTTCCGGCGGCATTCTGGTCGCGCAGTGTTTCCAGAAAAGTTGCGCCCTCCGTCAGTGCCAGATAGACGTATTTGCCGACTTCCTTGGTGCGCGTGCCCAGATTGCCCGCCAGCGCCTGCTGAAAGGCTTCGGAGCAGCGCCAGGCGCGTTTCAGGCTTTGCGAAGAAATGCGCAGCCGCTCGCCATTCGGCAGACGCACGGTTTTGGGGCGACCGAGGTCGTCACGGTTCAGGTTGCTGGCGGGGTACGAAGTCAGCACATGGAGCTGGATGAAGCGGGACATAATGTTCTCCTGAATAAAAGTAAAAGGCGGAAAGAATTATTCGGCGCGGTTGGGGTAGTACTCTTTAGCCCAGCGGACGCGGGTGGCATCGTTCCAGAACAGCCCGCATTCGAGCAGCCCGGGCAGGGAAGCGGCGTTGTCCATCAGGCGGACAAGGCGCGTGAGCATGGTGAACAAGGCATCAAAACTGCCATCGGCAAGCGCCAGCACCTGCCGGAAGCGCACGTCACGCATGGCCGGGCTGCCCTTGCCACGCCGGGCGAACAAGGCGGCAAAGTGCGTGCCGCTTTCCAGCACACGCGCACGGGCAAGCACGCCCACCGGCAAGGCCAGTCGCAACAGGTCGTTTTCATCCAGTGCAATTTTTTCCTGTCGCGCAAATTCTTCCAGACGTCGCACCAGATGGTCACGATAGGCGGCGGAAACATAGACTTCTTCCGGCGAGCGGCAACGGCGCAGTTCGGCGCGCTGCCCGCGATCGTCTTCCAGCGATTGCCACCAGTGCCAAAGCACGTTTTTGAACTCTTCGCTGCGCAACATTTCCGGCGTCAAATTCATGATTTTTTCTCCTTCTGTTTGGGCGGATACATGACCCGGTTCCGCAAGTCCTGGATGGTCGCACCGTTCAGCAACCCCTGCGCCGTCACGCGCTGTTCCATCCGTTCCGGCGAAAATCCGACCCAGGCGACGGTTTCATAAATGCGGTTTACCGCTGTCAGCAGGCATTTTCCCCACGCATAGCGCGCCTCTTGCCACGCTTCGCCGCCGGGCGGCAAGCCGGTCAACCGGGCGATGAGACGGTAAAAATCTGCTTCCGTGCAGTTCCAGAACGTGTCGACCGCATCGGCAAAAATCGCCTTGTCGATGGATGCCTGTTTTTTTCCGGCGCGGTTGACCAGTGCATCCTTGAGGCAGTTCGCCAGCGTGCGCTGCGTCTTCCCGGCGGCCTGCACCATGTCGTCTACGGTTTGGGCAAAGAGCTTCCGGAACGCTTCGTCTTCAGGCACATCAAGGATGGGAAAGACGTGCTCACACCAGGAAACCGCCTTCATGTTGGACATGTTGTAGCCCGCCGCATTGATCTGCTTGTGCGCCGCGTTGCGGGCTTCGCGGCGACGGCAGCAGCGCGCCGGTTCCACAAAATTGGCCGCCCTGCCCGTTTCGCGGGGTTCGCCGTACACCACACCCAGCCAGTTGCTGTACGCAGCGGCATTGCTTTGGCCTTTGATGGACAGCGGCTCGCTCCCTTCTGACAGGCGGTACGGCGTCAAAGGATGCTGCCAGTACGCGCTGTAGTTGTAGCCGGAAGGACGGGCGAGCACGCCGGTAATGGCCGTTTCATGCTGCCCGCCGCAGATGTCGCAGGCTTTTTCTGCGGGCGCAGCCTCCAGCAACAGGCGGCGCGGCATCCCCCAGTAGGCGTGCAGCGGGTGCATGTCCTCGGGATGCGTTTCTTCACCTTTTTCGCTGGTGCGCGTCGCTGCCGCCCAAGCATAGACCTGCCCCGCCAGTTGCGCAGTGTCGGGCGCGGACGGCATTTCATCGGGGCGCGAGCCGCTGGGCAACACGTTCAGCCACACGCTTTCCCACAGATTTTGCCCCTTCAGCAGGGTGGACAACGGCCCGCCACCGCGCAGCGAGGTGCGATGCCCCCGCCCACCCGAGGGCGCAAAAGCCTGCAAGGTATACAACGCCGCCGCCGCACAGGCCGGACACAGGGACTGTATCCCGCCGGGGTGCACAAACAGGTCGGCATTGGCCTGCTCAATCAACAGGGAATCCACGCCCGAGCGAGCGGGCTTGTCCGCATCGCACATGGTCAAGTCCTGCATGAAAAGACCCTTGCCCGCTTTCCGCTCCCCTAGCAGTTCAAAAAAGGATTCATGGACGCAGAAAGCCTGCCGCAATTCTTCTTCGGGCGGCGGATGTTTCAGCCATTTTTCCCAGTCGCGGGGACGAGGCGCGAACGTGGTCTGCATCAGGCCAATCAGAAACTCCATCAGCGCAGCCTTGAAATCAGGCCGCCCCGGAGCCAGCTCCAAAAATGCCTGATTACCGATTTGATACGGCGCAATCCGGCGCACCCCCCCGCCTTCTGTGCGCACAGGAAGCCACGGCTCATGTAACAGATTGAACATCATTCCTCCGTCTGAATATTGCAAAATGCGGAGATTAAATAATTTATCTCTACCAAACTACCCTTAGTTTATTATATGAACACACCTTTTGTCAACACTTGGCGTATAAAAATCCCCGCGGCTGCGGGGAACAAGAACGGCATCTCTGCCAACCTACCAGGTTCATCCCCACACATGTGAGGAACGCCAGACTTTTGGGGGCGTTGGCGCCGGGGCTGGCTTATCCCCATACGCACGCATGGGGTCGCGCCATTATACCTCTGGTCAGGTTCGTCCCATCCGGTTCATTCTTCCGCGCGCGAAGAACCGCTGCGCACAATTTCCAGCCCGAAGCGCGCGTTGTAGCGTACTGTCACTGCGGTTCCATTTTCCTGCTGCCCTTGGCCAACCCAGAGGCCGTTTTCTTCCCGCACGATCAGGCACAAACACCAACGGCCTTTATCCGGCATTCTCGTGTCCCGCAAACCAGCAAGCGCCTGCGTCCACTCCGGCGGGTTGCAGGCTTCCCGCAATGCCCGCATGGGCACGCGCAATTCCGAAAGCAGGCAGGCTTCCATGTCGTCCTGCGCCTTTCCTTCTGCCCAGAGCCGCAGGCCATCCGCACTCTGGCGGATCAGCCGCACCTGCTGCGTGGCTTCGCCCAAACGGGTGGATGGCGCCCGTGCGTCGTCCGCCCAGGCGCCTTCCGGCAAATATCCGGCGTCCAGACGTAGCTCGTTGAAATGCGCCTCGCTCTTCCGGGCGCTGTCTTCGCCGTCTGCCTTGAATTCGCGGTCGTCCAGCGTATCCGGCGCGACAACTTGCGGCTCGTCCGGAAAAATCCCCTCGTTACCATCTGCCCGCTCAATCAAAAAACGCGCCCGCTGCGGCAAGCG
This sequence comes from Rhodocyclaceae bacterium, assembly GCA_017444505.1. GTDB lineage: Bacteria > Pseudomonadota > Gammaproteobacteria > Burkholderiales > Rhodocyclaceae > JAFZMK01. The sequence continues at coordinate 4,226 of JAFSWK010000199.1, forward strand.
CAGGCAGCCTTCCATTTCCAGCAGCCGGGCAGTGCGCCACAAGAGGGCGTGGCGCGAATACACATACTGCCCGCCCTTGAACATTTCCGCATACCAGTTGGCTCCGGCGTCGTCCGCAGGCGGCGGCGAGAGCACCTGCATCAGCGGATGGGCATAGGCTTCTGGCCGCTGTTCTCTGGCGTGACGGTGGCAGCGCCCTGCCCGCTGGATGAGCAAATCCATCGGCGCGAGGTCTGTCAGCAATAGGTCAAAGTCCAGATCCAGCGATTGTTCCACCACCTGCGAGGCCAGCACAATCCAGCCTGCGCGCAGCTCCGGAGTGCTGCGCTTGTCGAAATGGCGCAAAACTTCCTGTTCAATATTGCGCCGATCCAGCCCCGTAAAGCGGGCATGGAAAACCAGCACTTTGTCCGGCGGCACGCCGTATTCTTCGGTGAGGGTGCGCCAAGCTTCGCGCACATCGCCCACCGTGTTGCGTATCCAGCAGGCGCAAGCTCCGGCCTTGGCCGCCTCGACCAGCGCCTTGTACATGGCGGCTTCCTCATGGACGAGCCGCACCTGCACGTATTCCTTGCGCGTTTCGGCGGGCGGCCCGGGCACGGCTTGCTCTTCAAGACTGTTATCCGTCACCTGCGTGAGCAGGGGAAATTCCGCCGATTGCAACGCAGCGGCCTTCGGCGCTTCGCCATAGCACGCCCGACCTTTTCGCCAGGCATTCACAAAGTCTTGCCGCAGACGTTGCGGCAAGGTGGCAGACAGCAGAATCGCACTGCCGCCCATCGCGGCGTGAAAAGTCAGAAGCGTTTGCAGCAGCGTGCCGGTGTAGGCATCAAAGGCGTGGACTTCATCGCCCACAAATACGGAACGGCACAGACCGAAGAGCCGCAAAGCCTGATGCCGTGTTTTGAGAATTGCCAGCAGCGCCTGATCAATGGTGCCCACGCCGCAAGGAGCGAGCAGCGCCTTTTTGCGGTTGTCGGCCAGCCACTGGGCACAGAACGCGCCGCCCGCCTCTTGGCCGTCGCCCGCGTCCGGCAGGATGCTGTCACGAAAATCCCGGTTCAGCGCCCGCCCACCGTGCGCCAGCATGAGAGAAACCGGCTCGGCAAAGAGCGTCTGATGGTTTGCGTCCATGCGCCCGTACATGGCATCAGCAGTCGCCATGGTGGGCAGGCCGATGTATAGCGCGCTGCCCTGATGGTGTCGCAGAAAACGATGCGCAGCCAAGAGCGCAGCCTCGGTTTTGCCGCCGCCGGTCAGGTCTTCCAGAATCAGCAGTTCCGGACCGGCGGGCGGTGGCAAATCCAGCACGGCCTGCTGCATCGCGCTGGGCGCGCACCCTGCCAGATGCGGCAGCAGCTCGTGAAAATCGCTCGCCTCGCCGGGTGCGACGTCTTTCAGAAAATCCAGTTCTTCCAGCGCCCTCTTGGCACATTCCTGCGCTTTGGGAAAATACGGCGCCGCGCCGAGCCAGTCGTCATCCATCGCAAACCAGCGCCCATTGGACGCAATCCAGTCGGCCAGAATGAACAACCCCGCAGCGACAAAGGAAAACCGGTTCAGCGCCTGTTCGTCCGCCTCCGGAAACTCGGCCAAGCCGAAAAGCATCGCGCATTCGGTCAGATATTCCTGAATATCGGCTTGCACGGCGCGCTCGTCCTGAACATGCCACGGGCTTTGCTCCGCTGCCTCGCAAGGCTCGCCATGATGCGCCAGCGCGGCGGTCAACAGCGGTTCCAGAACGTACTCATCCGGCAGGGGCAGAAAGCCGTGCGGCTCAATCTCGTACCAGATATCCAGACCCAAAGTGGTGTGATGCGCACGGTGATGATGCCGCCAGTCCCGCCCCAGAGGTGGGTTCCAGACCATTTCCTCCGGCAAACAAAACTGGAAGCCGTCGGCGAACTTCCCCAAATCGTGACTGGCCGCCAGAAAGAACAGCAGCGCACGGGTTTGCTCGTCCCCATACGGCGACAGCGCAAATAACCGTGTGCGCCAAGTCGCGTTTTCCCGCAACAGCGCCTCCACCACCGCCGCAACATCCAGACCGTGATGACACAGATGATGCCATCGCCCGTCTTCGCCCCGTGTTCGCTTTCCCCAATACTTGAAATGCATCGTCTATCCTGCCATGCAAAATGCCTGCCTGCCTGCCTGCCGCCATCTTCGCACCGCCCAAAACGAAACAGGCCGCGCTGCTGTGGCAGGCGGCCTGTTGCTGGAATTGGTTGCGGGGGAAGGATTTGAACCTCCGACCTTCGGGTTATGAGCCCGACGAGCTGCCAGACTGCTCCACCCCGCGGGCGGCATTATACCGGTTTGCGAGGCGTTGGCAAGACCAGAATGCGGCAGCGCACAAAAACGCGGGATGCGGGTGGCTTTTATACGGCAGTCTCGCCGGTTTCGCCGGTGCGGATGCGGATGACTTGCTCGACGGGGGTGACGAAAATCTTGCCGTCGCCAATCTTGCCGGTGTGCGCGGCGCGGATGATGGCTTCGACGGCCTGGTCGACAACATCGTCGGCCAGCACAATCTCAATCTTGATTTTGGGCAGGAAGTCGACGACGTATTCGGCGCCGCGATAGATTTCCGAGTGCCCTTTCTGGCGTCCGAAACCTTTGACTTCGGTGACGGTCAGCCCGTTGATGCCGACTTCGGTAAGGGCTTCGCGCACTTCGTCGAGCTTGAAGGGTTTGACGATGGCTTCGATTTTCTTCATGGTCACGGCTCTCCTTGTTGTGCTGAATCTTACAGCGTGTACAGCGTGGGCGCAGTAATCGGAAAGCGCCAGTCGCGCCCGAACGAGCGCGTGCTCACCCGCGGCCCGGGCGGTGCCTGGCGGCGTTTGTATTCGGCGCGGCGCAGCAGACGGGCGACGCGGTTGACTTCTGCGGCGGGCAGGCCGTCGGCAATCAGGCTCTCGGGCGCTTGCCGCCGTTCAATCAAACCGGCGAGGATGGTATCCAGCAGGTTGTACGGCGGCAGCGAGTCTTCATCTTTCTGGTCGGGGCGCAACTCGGCAGAGGGCGGACGCAGCAGGATGTTTTCCGGGATGCGCTCGCCATTGCGGTTTATCCAGTGCGCCAGCGCGAAAACCTGCGTTTTGTAGACATCCTTGAGCAGGGCAAAGCCGCCGGCCATGTCGCCATACAGCGTGGCGTAGCCGGTGGCCATTTCGCTTTTGTTGCCGGTGGTGAGCACCATGCCGCCGTGTTTGTTCGACAGCGCCATGAGAATCATGCCGCGAATGCGGCTCTGGATGTTTTCTTCTGCGGCGTCGACCGGCAGTTCGGCAAAGTCGGCGGCCAGCATGTGTTCAAAGACCCGCATCGCCGGTTCGATGGGGATTTCGTTGTAGCGCACGCCCAGATTGCGCGCCAGCGCACGCGAATCATCCAGACTCATGCGCGCGGTATAGGGCGAAGCCATCATCACCGCCCGCACATGGTCGGCACCCAGCGCATCGACGGCCAGCGTGAGGGTGAGCGCCGAATCAATGCCGCCCGACAAGCCCACCAGCACGCCAGAAAAACCGTTTTTCTTCACATAATCGCGCACCGCCAGCGTCAGCCCCGCGTGCAGCAACGCCATGGGCGAATCGTCCGCGCCTGCCGAGGGCGACACGGGGCGCATCCGCCCGCCGGAAAACAGCACACAGCCCACGCTCTCGGCAAACTCCGCGCCGTCCCAGACGGCGCGCCCGTCGGCATCGAGCACGAACGATCGCCCGTCAAACAGCAATTCATCCTGCCCGCCCACCAGGTTGCAAAAGACCACGGGGCGTTGCAGCGCGCGCGCGTGCCCGCGCAACACGGCCAGCCGCTGCGGGTGTTTTTCCAGGTCGAAGGGCGAAGCGTTCAGGCTGATGGTGACATCCGCCGACTGCATCATCAGCACATGCCCCGGCGCCCAGAGGTCTTCGCAGATGGCCAGCGCGATGCGCTGCCCGGCAAATTCAAACATGCAATCGCCATCGCCCGGCACGAAGTGGCGCGCCTCGTCAAAC
>JAFSWK010000200.1 GCA_017444505.1 Rhodocyclaceae bacterium
TCAAGCTGGCGCGCTTTTACGGCAACAAGAAAAAGAAAATCCAGCAGCCGCAAATCATCGTCATGGAAGGTGCCTTTCATGGCCGCTCACTGGCCACCCTCTCGGCCACTGCCAACCGCAAGGTACAGGCCGGTTTCGAGCCGCTGGTGCAAGGGTTTATTCGCGTGCCGTATAACGACATCGAAGCCATTCAGGCGGTTGCCTCGCGCCGTCAGGATGTCGTCGCCGTGTTGCTGGAAGTCATTCAGGGCGAAGGCGGGCTGCGTTCGGTCACCTCGGAATATTTGCGCGCCCTCTCCATTCTCTGCAAGCAGAACGAATGGCTGCTGATGTGCGACGAAGTGCAGTGCGGCATGGGGCGCACTGGCAAATGGTTCGCCTGGCAGCACACCGAAGGCGTGCGTCCGGACGTAATGACGCTGGCCAAAGGGCTGGCCGGTGGCGTGCCCATCGGCGCGTGTCTGGCGGCAGGGCTGGCCGCAAACGTGCTTGGCCCGGGCAATCATGGCTCCACCTTCGGCGGCAACCCGCTGGCCTGCGCTGCGGCGCTGGAAACGCTGGCCGTCATGGAAGACGAATGTCTGCTGGAAAACGCCGCGCAAACGGGGCGCTACATTCGTGAGCAGATTAGCGCGGCGCTGGGCAATGTCCGTCATCTTCGCGCCCTGCGCGGCGAAGGGCTGATGATTGGCATTGAACTGGAACAACCCTGTAGCGAGCTGGTCTATCACGCCCGCAAGGCCGGGGTGCTGATTAACGTCACGCATGACAACGTCATCCGCCTGCTGCCGCCGCTCAATTTCTCGCGCGCCCATGCCGACGAACTCATCCCCGTACTGGTCGACCTCATCAAGGGGCTTGCTGCCCCGGCCTGATTTTTGCCTGACCACCTGACTCTGGAGACTCGTGCCCATGTCCCCGCACACGCCCCCGCGTCACTACCTGCAATTTTCCGACTTCAGCCGCGAAGAGTACGACTATCTTCTCGCGCGCGCGCGCTGGATCAAGGCGCGCACCAAACGCTTTGAACCGCACCGCCCGTTTGCCGGGCGCACGCTGGTGATGGTCTTTGAAAAGGCGAGCACGCGCACGCGCCTGTCTTTTGAAATTGGTATGCAGCAACTGGGCGGCACGGCAGTTTGCCTGACCACGCAAGATTCGCAGTTTGGCCGGGGCGAGCCGGTGGAAGACGCCGCCCGCGTGATTTCGCGCATGGCCGACGTGGTCATGATTCGCACCTTTGCGCAAAGCATCGTCGAGCGTTTCGCAAGCCATTCGCGCGTGCCGCTCATCAATGGGCTGACCAACGAATATCACCCCTGCCAGGTGCTGGCCGACGTGCTCACCTTCGTCGAACAGCGCGGCGCCATTCAGGGCAAGACCGTCACCTGGGTGGGGGACGCCAACAACATGTGCAACACCTGGGTGCAGGCCGCGCGCGTGCTGGATTTTCAGCTCAACATCGCCAGTCCCGAAGGCTACGGCGTGGCGCAGGACAAACTCGATGCCGCCGAACGTACCCACTGCCAGTTTTTTACCGACCCGCATGATGCCTGCCGCGATTCTCACCTCATCACCACCGATGTCTGGACTTCGATGGGTTTTGAGGCGGAAAACGAAGCCCGCAAGGCGGCCTTTACAAACTGGTGCGTGGAGGCGGAAATGATGGCGATTGCCCAGCCGGACGTGCTCTTCATGCACTGCCTGCCCGCCCACCGTGGCGAAGAAGTCGCCGCCGAAGTCATCGACGGGCCGCAATCGGCGGTCTGGGACGAAGCCGAAAACCGCCTGCACGCCCAGAAAGCCCTGATGGAATACGTCGTCTTTGGCAAACTGTAAGCTCCCCAAGCAAGGAAACCCCCATGAGTGAAATCAAAAAAGTCGTCCTCGCCTACTCTGGCGGGCTGGATACCTCGGTCATCCTGAAATGGCTGCAAGACACCTATCAATGTGAAGTCGTCACCTTCACCGCCGACCTCGGCCAGGGCGAAGAGCTCGAACCGGCGCGCCAGAAGGCGCTGCAATTTGGCGTGCGCCCGGAAAACATCTTTATTGACGATTTGCGCGAAGAATTCGTGCGCGATTTCGTCTTTCCCATGTTCCGCGCCAACACCATCTACGAAGGCGAATACCTGCTGGGCACGTCGATTGCCCGCCCGCTGATTGCCAAGCGGCAAATCGAAATCGCCCGCCAAAGCGGTGCGGACGCCGTCTCGCACGGCGCCACCGGCAAGGGTAACGACCAGGTGCGTTTCGAGCTGGGCTATTACGCCCTGATGCCCAACGTCAAAGTCATCGCCCCGTGGCGCGAATGGGATTTGCTCTCGCGCGAAAAACTGCTTGCCTACGCCGAAAAAGCTGGCATTCCCATTGAAATGAAGCACAAGGCCGGTGGCTCGCCCTACTCCATGGATGCCAACCTGCTGCACATCAGCTATGAAGGCCGCCATCTGGAAAACCCCTCAGCGGAAGCTGAAGAAAGCATGTGGCGCTGGACGGTCTCGCCGGAAGCCGCGCCCGATGAACCGCAATATGTCGAACTCGAATTTGCCCGTGGCGACCTCGTCGCCATCGACGGGAAGAAAATGCCCGCGCACGAACTGCTCGCCACGCTGAACAAACTCGGCGGCAAGCACGGCATTGGCCGTCTGGATCTGGTGGAAAACCGCTATGTCGGCATGAAGAGCCGTGGCTGTTACGAGACGCCGGGCGGCACGATTTTGCTGCGCGCGCACCGCGCCATCGAATCCATCACGCTGGACCGCGAAGTCGCCCACCTCAAGGACGACCTCATGCCCCGCTACGCCAGCCTGATTTACAACGGCTACTGGTGGGGGCCGGAGCGCCGCGCGCTGCAAGCCCTCATCGACCACACGCAGCAGACCGTCAACGGCTGGGTGCGCCTGAAACTCTACAA
>JAFSWK010000201.1 GCA_017444505.1 Rhodocyclaceae bacterium
GTTTCCTTTTTAACGGTGTTCAAAGGTCTGCAAAGGGGACAACGCACCAGCTTCCGTTGCGTTGCACGATTTCGCGCTCACAGCCCGCTTCTCGCCAGGATTCGCGGCTGTGGCCGGGCAGCGCCGTGAGCACGGCTTCGCCCTGCCCGCGCAGTTCTGCAATGAGGGCGGCAAGCTGGGCGTCTTCCGGCGCCTGCGGCGCGAGGATGGCGCGCAGCCCGCGCGTTTCATGCGCCGCGTAGCGCAATACCTGCCGCAAATCCAGACTGAACCCGACGGCGGGACGGCCACGGCCAAAGGCTTCGCCCACGCGGTCATAACGTCCGCCGCGCGCGATGGCGGCGGGCGCTTGCGGCACGTAGGCGGCGAACATGATGCCGCTGTGATAGTGATAGCCGCGCAGGTCGGCCAAATCCAGACCGACGGACAGGCCGCGCAGCGTGTGCGCCAGCGTCTGGATTTCATCAAGCGCCGTGCGCACGGCAGGCAGCGCGGGCAGACGCGCACGGGCGGCTTCCAGCACGGTTTGCGTATCACCATACAGCGTGGTCAAGACCAGAATCGCCTCGCGCATGTCGGCGGCAAGATGGGCGCAGCATTCTTGCAGGTAGGGTACGTTTTTGCTTTGCAGCAGCGCGAAAATGCGCGTTTCCTGTTCGGGCGCAATGCCCGCTTCATCGGCCAGCGCGCGAAACAGCCCCATGTGGCTGATTTCGATGCGCGCGGCAGGCAGCGCCGCCGCGTCCAGCGCACGGGCGAGCAGCGCGATGATTTCGGTTTCGGCTTCCAGACCGGCGTGGCCATAGAGTTCCGCGCCCAGTTGCAGCGGCTCGCGGGTGGCCATCAGCGAATCGGGCAAGGTGTGCAGCACGCTGGCGCAATAGCACAGGCGCGAGACGCCGCTGCGGTTCAAAAGCTGCGCGTCGATGCGCGCAACCTGCGGCGTCATGTCCGCACGCACGCCCAGCGTGCGTCCGGAGCTTTGGTCGGTGAGCTTGAAGGTGCGCAGGTTCAAATCGCGCCCCACGCCGGTGCTCAGCGAATCCAGGTATTCGATGAGCGGCGGCATCACCAGCTCGTAACCATGCGCGCGGAACAAATCCAGCAGGCGGCGGCGATGGGTTTCCAGCAGGGCGGCATCGCCGGGCAAGGCATCGTGGATGGAATCGGGCAACTGCCAGTGCATTTCAGATGACCATCATGAAAAGAACCCAGCCAGAGAGCAACGAGGCCAGACCAATGAGGCGCAATTCGTTGTCGGGGCGCTGAAGCAGGCTGGCAAACACTTCCCGCCAGCGCGCGGGTGCGACCAGCGGCAAAATGCCCTCAAGAATCAGCATCAGGGCAAACGCGGGCAGCAGGAGCTTCAGCATGGCGAAGGCGGGGACGGATGTTAGCGGGCGGGCGAGACGGGTTGCTGCTGCATGTAGCGGAAGAAGTCCGACTTCGGGTCCAGCACCAGAATGTCCTTCTTGCTGCCGAAGCTGGCGCGATACGCCTGCATACTGCGGTAGAAGGCGTAAAACTGCTGGTCGGCACCATAGGCTTGCGCGTAGAGGTCAGCCGCTTTGGCATCGCCCTCACCCATGATTTTCTGCGATTCGCGGTTCGCTTCGGCAAGGATGACTTCGCGCTGGCGGTCGGCCTCGGCGCGCAGTTTTTCCGAATCGGCAGCGCCTTGCGAACGGCGGTCATTAGCCACGCGCATCCGCTCGGCTTCCATGCGGCGATAGACGGCGTCCGAGACATCCGTGGGCAAATCGACGCGCTTTAAGCGCACGTCGAGAATTTCCACGCCAATCTTGGCCGCGTCGCGGTTTGAGGCTTCGCGCACGGTTTTCATGATGGCGTCACGCTCACCGGCGACGACCTGCTGTACGGTGTTGCGGCCAAACTCTTCGCGCAGCACGGAATTGACCGTCTGCAACAGGCGCAGGCGGGCGCGGCTTTCATCGCCAGCGACCGAAATGTAGAACTGAAGCGGGTCGATGATGCGCCATTTCACGAAATGGTCGACCAGTACGTTTTGCTTTTCCGAGGTAATGAAACGTTCCGGGTCGGAGGTGTCGATGGTGAGGATGCGCTTGTCAAAACGGCGCACGTTCTGCACAAAAGGCACCATGACGTGCAGGCCGGGCGCGTCAATGGCTTCCTTGACTTCGCCAAACTGCATGACCAGCGCGTACTGGCGCTGATCCACCGTGAAAAACGCCGCCGAAGCCACCACAACGGCCACCAGAAGAAAAAACACGAGCGCGTGCAAACGATTCATGGTTAGCGGCCTCCAGACTGGGATTCGTAGCGATCACGCGCCAGGTCGCGGTTGCGGTAATCCGCGCTGCTGTTGCTGCGTCGGGTGTTGCCGCCATCATTGGCGGCGACAGGCGGCGGCGGACTGGCGGCGGCCATGGAATCGACCGGCGTCGGCGCGGCAACGTTCGCATTCGCCGCACCAAAGAGACGTTCCAGCGGCAGCACGGTGAGGTTGTTGTTGCCCTGCGCGCCGACGACCACTTTGCTGGTGGTGCTCAACACCTGCTGCATGGTGTCCAGATACATGCGCTCGCGGGTGACTGTGGGCGCATTGCGATAGGCGGCCAGCACGCTGGTAAAACGCGCCGCCTCCCCTTCGGCGTTGGCAACCACGCGGGCGCTGTAGCCTTTGGCCTGTTCCAGCAGGCGGGCGGCTTCGCCCTTAGCAATCGGCACAATCTTGTTGGCGTAGGCTTCGCCTTCGTTGCGCATCCGCTCCAAATCCTGACCAGCTTTCACGGCGTCATCAAAGGCGGCCTGTACCTGCTCGGGCGGCTGCGCGTTTTGCATCGTGACACGGCTGACTTCAATGCCGGTGTTGTAGCGGTCGAGCATGTCCTGAATCAAAGTTTGCGCCGAGACAGCAATCTGGTCGCGCCCTTCATAGAGCACAAAATCCATCGTGCTGCGCCCGACGATTTCGCGCATCGCGCTCTCGGCTACCTGTTTGACCGATTCTTCTGGCGCGCGGTTGCGGAACAGATAGTCTTCCGGATTCTTCACCACGTATTGCACGGCAAACTGGATGTTGATGATGTTGCGGTCGCCGGTAATCATCAGCGCTTCGCGCAGGTTCGGCTTCGAGCCGCTGTCGCCGCGATAGCCGATTTCCACCGTGCGCACGTCCGAGAGGGCGACGAACTCGTGATGCTCAATCGGGTACGGAAAATGCCAGTGCAGCCCCGGCGTGGTGGTATCCACGGCCTTGCCAAAGCGCATCACAATGGCGCGCTCGTTGGCATTGACGGTGTAAAAACCGCTCGCCAGCCAGACGAGCAAGCCGACAAACAGCACCAGGACGAGGGTGGAGCCCAGCGCAGGCGTGGCCGGAAAACCGCCAGAGCCGTCCCCATTGCCCGCGCCGCCATGATTGCCGCCGCCCGGCGGCAGCGCGCGCCGGTCGCCCGCGCGATTGTTGCCGCGACGGGCGTTGCCCAGCATTCCTTGCAGGCGCTGATTGAAATCGCGCCAGACTTCTTCCAGATCGGGCGGCTCATCCGGGTTCTGCCCGCCGCGACCCGTGCGCGCATCGTGCCCGTTCGCTGGCCGCTTTTGTTCCTCAGTGTCCTTTTCCGGTTCTTCGGGCTGGTTTCCCCAGCGCGGATCGTTCAATGACATGGATCTATCCGTGTTCCGTTTTTACGCAAAATCCTGAGCCTTCTCCGGCGGCAACGCCCCGTGCACTTCCTCTTCCTCGCAGGCCGCAGCGTCTTCGCGGCGCACTACGGCTTCAGCCAGCGCCGCACGCAGCAAGTCAAGCCCCGCGCCGCTTCTGGCACTCAGGAAAACCCGCGCGATGGTACCACATTCGTCCCGTCTGACCGCCGCGTCCGCGCCGCTCAAATCAATCTTGTTGACCACCATGATTTGCGGCACCTGTCCGGCGCCGATTTCGTCCAGCACTTCATTGACCGCCGCAATCTGCGCCGGTCGGTCTTCGCTGGCGCCATCGACGACATGCAGCAGCAAATCGGCCTGAACGGTTTCTTCCAGCGTGGCGTGAAAGGCGGCGACCAGCGTGTGCGGCAGGTCGCGGATGAAGCCGACGGTGTCCGAGAGCACCACGCTGCCCGCGTCGTCATTCAGGAAGAGACGGCGCGAAGTGGTATCCAGCGTGGCAAAAAGCTGGTCGGCAGCATAGCTGCCCGCCTTGGTGAGCGCATTGAACAGCGTGGATTTGCCCGCGTTGGTATAGCCCACCAAGGAAACGCTGAAGGTGCGCGCGCCGCGCTCGCGCGCCCGACGGCGCAGGTTGCGCTGGCGCTCCACGTCTTTCAGGCGCGATTTCAGCGTCTTGATGCGCATCCCCAGCAGGCGGCGGTCGGTTTCCAGTTGCGTCTCGCCCGGGCCGCGCAGGCCGATGCCGCCTTTTTGCCGTTCCAGGTGCGTCCAGCCGCGCACCAGCCGCGTAGCCAGATGCTGCAACTGCGCCAGTTCCACTTGCAACTTGCCTTCGTGACTTTTCGCGCGCAGGGCGAAAATGTCCAAAATCAGCGCCGTGCGGTCGATGACGCGGCAACGCAGCGCCGCTTCCAGATTGCGCTGCTGCGCGGGGGAAAGCGCGTGGTTGAAAACGACAAGCTGCGCCGAGTGCGCAGCGATGGCGGCGGCAATTTCGTCCACCTTGCCGGCACCGGCAAACAGCGCCGGGTCAGGCCGCTGGCGACGCCCGGTGACTGCGGCGAGCACGGTCGCACCGGCGCTTTCCAGCAGCAAACACAGTTCGGAAAGACGCTCGGCAATGTCGCCCTGCCCCAAATCAAGCTGCACGACGATGGCGCGCTCGCCACTTTGCGGACGCTCAAACATGGGCAAGAGACAGATGCGCCGCACGAACAGCGCGACACCAAGGCTGGCGTCGCGCGTGCGGACAGGCGAAAAGGGAAAATCCGTCGCAGGATGGACGGAGAAAAACGAACGCGCCCGACCTGTTATTGCGCAAGGTCAGTATGCGGAACGTTTTCCTGGTGAGAGGCGGAAGGGCCATTCTGGAAGTGCACCGGACGGGCGGGCACCACGGTGGAAATGGCGTGTTTGTA
>JAFSWK010000202.1 GCA_017444505.1 Rhodocyclaceae bacterium
CTGCTGCCCTGGCGCACGCAGGCCGAGGATGCTCCGGCGGCATTCCGGCAGTACGACGGGTTTATGGCAAGTCAGATTGCAGAAGGCACGCAGACACGCAACGGCGCTGCCCGCATCTGGAGCGATGCGCCGCTTGCCGACAACGCCCTGTCCCTGACGCTCACCGTGCGGGACGTGTTGCTGGACAGCCGCAGGCATTTTGGCCAGCGTCTGGAATATGTCGGAACAGCAGGGGAGGCAAGCCATGTACATCAGCAAGGTTGAATTCGACGCCGTCCGGCTGGCGCAGGCAGGGCTGTATCAGAGTGGCCGTTATGCGGAACATCAATGGCTCTGGCAGCTCTTTTCGGACAGTCCGCAACGCAAGCGGGATTTTGTGTACCGCTACATGAAAGCGTCGCACGATGGTGGCGCGAATGCGCCGCATTTTCTCGTCGTCTCCGAGCGGGAACCGGAAGACCGCCCCTATCTGCGCCGCCTCGTAGTCAAACCCTATGCGCCGCAACTCGCCTGCGGACAACGGCTGGCATTTTCCCTGCGCTGCAATCCGGTCATCACCCGCACGGCAAAGGATGGAACGCGCAACCGGGTCGACATGGTGCAGGACGCCCGCCTGCGCCGCTTGCGCGAAGGCACGCCGGAAACCGACCTGCCCCGGCGCACGGCGCTGGCGCAGGAAGTCGCCCCGGAATGGCTGGCGCGCCACGATTTCGGGCTGGATGTGGACGCAGACAGCGTGCAGGTGGAAGCCTACGATCAGTTCCGCTTTGTGCACCCCGAAGGCGGCAAACTCACGCTTGCCCGCCTGGACTTGCGCGGCACGGGCACGGTGCGCGATGCGCAGGCGCTGCGCCATGCGTTGTACAAAGGCATTGGCCGCGCCCGGGGCTTTGGTTTCGGTCTGCTCTTGGTGCGTCGCATCGGCGGCCTCTGAGCAGACGGGTTCTTTAACAATTCGCATTTTTTGCGGGGGCGGAGTGTATGCGGCTGGATTCGGAAGTCATTCCCATCAAGGAGCGCGCTTCCATGCTCGCCCTGGGGCGCGGGCGACTGGACGTGGAAGATGGTGCGCTGGTGCTGGTGGATGCCGGGGGCGTGCGGATGCAGATTCCGCTGGGCGGGCTGGCCTGCATTTTGCTGGAACCGGGCAGCACGGTTACGCACGCAGCGGTGGCGCTGGCTGCGGATTGCGGCACGCTGTTGCTCTGGATCGGCGAAGGCGGCGTGCGGCTGTATTCCGCCGGTCAGCCCGGCGGCGCGCGGGCGGATCGTCTGCTCTATCAGGCCAAACTGGCGCTGGATGACACACTGCGCCTGAAAGTGGTGCGGGCGATGTACAAATTCCGTTTTGGCGAAGAACCACCGCAGCGGCGCAGCGTGGAGCAGTTGCGCGGCATGGAGGGCGCGCGCGTGCGGGAAATGTACAAACTGATCGCCGCCCGCTATCGCCTGAGCTGGGGCAGGCGCAGCTATAACCCGCAAGACTGGGACGCCGCCGACCCGCTCAACCAGGCACTGAGCGTGGCCAACCATTGTCTGTACGGCGTGTGCGAAGCGGCAGTGCTGGCGGCAGGCTACGCGCCGGCCATCGGCTTTATCCACACCGGCAAGCCGCTGTCTTTTGTTTATGACATTGCCGACCTGTTCAAGTTTGAGACGGTCGTGCCCGCTGCTTTCAAGGTGTTTGCCGAAAAGCGCAGCGCGGTGGCGCGCGAGGTGCGCCTGGCTTGCCGCGACCTGTTCCGCGAACAAAAGCTGTTGCGCCGGATTATCCCCACCATTGAAGAGGTGCTGGCCGCAGGCGGCGAGACCTTGCCGACGGCGCATCCCGAGGCCGTGCCGGTGGCCTTTGCCGACAAGGAGGGGCTGGGCGATGCTGGTCATCGTAACTGAGGCCGCGCCGCTTCGCCTGCGCGGTTTTCTGGCGCGCTGGCTGCTGGAAGTGCGCGCCGGCGTGTACGTGGGCAGCTATTCCGTGCGGGTGCGCGAGCGGCTGTGGAAAGTCGTCACCGAAGAGCTGGGGGAGGGCAACGCGGTGCTGGCGTGGAGCGCGAACAACGAGTCGGGTTTTTCCTTTCTTACCGCAGGCCAAAACCGCCGCGAACCCGCCGAATTCGACGGTTTTTCCTTGGTGAAATTCCTGCCCGAAAACGGGGCGGATTGACTGGTAGATTTTTGGATGATATATAACATCTTGTTCCAGCATCGTTTTGCTGGAAGAGTGTTCCCCACGCCCGTGGGGATGAACCGCATTATATAACGCATTCCCGCCCGCCATGCTTGTGTTCCCCACTCCCGTGGGGATGAACCGCGGCGCAGCAACCGCCCGCCGTGCCGGTGCAGGTGTTCCCCACGCCCGTGGGGATGAACCGTGCAAAAAACGGCAGCCCGCAGGCTGCCGATTGTGTTCCCCACGCCCGTGGGGATGAACCGGGGGCGGTGGTGCGCTA
>JAFSWK010000203.1 GCA_017444505.1 Rhodocyclaceae bacterium
GAGGCCGGCGGAGAAGAAGGAGTTATACGCGCTTGATTATTCTGCTTTGCCGCCGCCAAACGACTCAAAAGCGTGCAAGGCTTCGGTGGCGGTCATCAGGGACGGGCCGCCGCCCATGTAGATGGCCACTTGCAGCATTTCCATGAATTCTTCGCGCGTGCAGCCCAAGCCTGCCAGCGTTTTGGCGTGAAACGCCAGACAACCCTGACAGCGCGCGGAAATGCCGATGGCCATGGCGATGAGTTCCTTGTGTTTGTGGCTCAGCGCGCCGTCGCGGTTGGCGGCCTGCGACATTTGCCCGAAACCTTGCATGGTTTGCGGCGCGGCTTGGTGGAGCTGCTTCAGACCGGCGCTGATTTCGCGGGTGAGGGCGGGGTAGTCGTGTGCCATGATTCAGCCCTCCTGCGAAGTGCGGCAGCCTTTCAGCGGGCAGCCTTTGAAACCTAGCAGCGAGTATGCCGGACAAAAACCGATCAGGCCGGTGGCCAGCGGCAGCACGCCAATCCAGCCCCAGACGCCAATGACGCCGGTGGCGGTGAGCGCAATCAGCACCACGCCGATGAGGATGCGCAAGATGCGGTCGATACCGCGAACGGTGGTTTTCATGGAAAGTTCTCCTGTTGAGGTTGAGGGAAAAATCAGTTTTGTAGCGGGCGGTTCCAGGGCATTTTGGCGAGCAGCGCGGCCAGTCCGCAAAAGCCGGTGATGCCCGCAAATACCAGCCCCGCGCCGACAAACGCCGATAGCGCGTAAAACGCGGGGTGAATTTGCGCGCCCAGTAGTACGCCCAGCAAAATCATGGTTCCTGCGGCAATCTGCACCTGCCGCATCAGCGGCAACACTGCCCGCGCCGCCCGCTGTGTGGGCAAACGCTGCGCGCGCCAGTCTTGCAGCCCGCCTTCCAGAATGAACGCCTGTTCGCAACCCGCCGCACACGCGGCAAGTTCCTGACCGCAGCGGCTCGTGCGCAGACCGGAAAGGCAATAAAAAATCACCGTCTTGCCGCGCAAGGCCGCCGCGCTGTCCGCTTGCAGGCGGTCAAACGGAATGTGGCGCGCGCCGTCGATGTGCTCAAAGGCGTATTCGTCGGCATCGCGGATGTCGACCAGCAACGCGCCCGATGCGACCAGGGCGCGGGCGTGTTCGGGAGAAATGACAGGCAGGCTCATGGCAGATGTCCGTTCAGGCAGCAGGGCAGAAAATTTCTTTCAGGGTCATCAAGATGCGGGCGACATCCGGATCGGCCACGCGGTAATACAGCGTTTGCGACTCGCGCCGGAACGTCACCAGCCCTTCTTCGCGCATTTTTGCCAGATGCTGCGAGAGCGCCGACTGACTCAGCGCCACGCGCTCCAACAGCGCCGAGACGCTCAACTCGCCCGCGCCGACCAGATGACACAGCACCAGCAGGCGATGCTCGTTGCCCATCGTGCGCAACAACTGCGCCGCCTGCGCAGCACGCGCCTGCAACTGTTCCATCATTTCGGCGGACATCGGGGCAGAAGAAGTCATGGGGGAAGCGCCTTGAATATTACGTTTTTCTAATTTAGCGCATCATGAAGTACAGCGCAAGCCCTGGCGCGTTTTTTGTTTGTCGCGGCGGGGTTTTCGTGGGCGGTCGGCATAAAAAACGCAACGAAACCAGTTTGTTGCGTTTGTGCTCCCGCTACGTAGGCAGAAAAAACACCGCCAGATGTTCGTCTGGCGGTGTCGGGAGTGATGAGTTCGTCAGTTCTTTTTCGTTTTTTTCGTTGTGCTGGCTTTGCTCTTCGTGCTGGTTTTTTTCTTCGTGGTTTTTTTCGACTTGGCCGCTTTTTCCTGGGCTTTGGCGTAGTCGGCGGCGTGTTTGTCCAGAATCTGGTTGGCTTGCACCAGTTCTTCGCCGCTGGCGGGCTTGCAGTCGCTGAGAATCGGTTTTTCGGTGCGGCTGTTGAGCAGCACGCCTTTCCAGGGCAGGTCGACCCAAGTCAGGCCGTTGGCGTGGTCAGAAAAGCGCGGCAGACCGGAGCCTTGACCTTCTTCGCGGTGCATTGTGTATTCGCGCCCCAGCCAAGAGATTTTCAGGTGCGGCTGGGCGGCATCGTCCGTGCGGGTGACGCGCACTGCGCTGACGTTTTCGCAGGCGTAGACGGCGCTCTCGGTCGGATATTGCGGCGCGGGGGCGGCCTCAGCTTTTGCCTGTTTTGCCTCGGCGGATGCGTCGGCATCCTGTTTGGTTTCAAAACCCGTGCAGGCGGACAAAGAGGCCGCCAGCGCGGCCACGACGAGCAAACGAAGGTTCATCATCTTGCAAGACTCCTGAACAAAAGGAAGGGAAAAACGCGCTTGTCCCCCGGCGGGGCAAAACAGCCGCCATTTTCGCGCGCGGGCTTTGTTGCGGTCAATCTTTTCGTTACAAACTGCTCCGCCTCGTGCCGTTTGCCGGCGCAAAACGACGGCGGACGTGAAAGCGAAACGTTTGCGGCCAGCGCGTTGCGGCAGCGTGTGAGCCAGCCGTGCAAACTGCTGCTTGTACGGCTGCAATACGCTCCTGACAGGTCAACTTGCCGTCCATCAATCCTGATCCGCTGGCGGCGGTTCATCCCCACGGGCGTGGGGAACA
>JAFSWK010000204.1 GCA_017444505.1 Rhodocyclaceae bacterium
GATGAGGGCGGCGACGGCGGATAACTCGCCGCAAAAGCGCGCCACCGCAGGCGGCCAGGCGCGGCGGTGTTGCAAACTTTGCCAGACGGAGCCGAGACGCACAAAGGCGCCGCGTGCGTCGAGTTCGTCAAACAGAAAGCGGGAAAGGGTGGCGTCCATGGGCAGACGGGCAGGGGAAAGCGACAAGTTGCAAGTGTAGCTGTTTCATGCGCGCGCCAGTCATTGCCAGCGCGGCAAATTCATAGCTTTTCGCTATACCCCGCCACCTGCGTGCGCTGGCGGAATAAAAGCGGGGAGCAAGTGAAGAAAAACGTGAAATACGACACGGAACCGGCTCTGACAGGCGTCTTTTCCCTGTTGACGAAAGGGGGGGGAACAGAGTTACAGTGCCGCCGAAACAAATGTTTCGTGATGTGAGCAAGTTTGTCACAAGGTGCCGGGAATTCGTGTGCTTGCGCGGCTTTGTTGGTTGGCCGCGCCAGAGGCGGGTGCGGCGCGCGTCGCAGACGAACGGAGAATGAAAAATGACAATCGCAAAAAAATTGGCTTTGCTGGTATTTGTTTCCATTTTTGGTTTGCTGAGCGCAGGTGGTTTTGGCGTCTGGAAAATGAGCAGTATGCAGAACACCTTTGGCGAGGTGATTTCGCAGTCGCTGCCGGCGATGGAGGCGGTGAGCAAGGTATCGGACGGCTTCAAGGATACCCGCGCGCTGCTGCTGGCGCTGCTGATGGAAGAAGACGAAGATTTGCGCGCGGGTTTTGCGCAGAAGGTTGAAGAGGCGCGTGCGCAGATTGCCGAAGGGCTGAACGAACTGCATCAGGTGCCGGGCGCAGAGCAGATGAGCGCACAACTGACGGCGCTGGTCAGCGAATATTCCTCTGCAGTCAATGGCACCGTGGCCAAGGCCGACAACCTCGCGGCGGCGCAGATGGATTTGTACACCAAGGTGATTCCGATTGAGGAAAAACTCGATGCGCTGCTGCTGGAATCGCGCGCCGCGCAACAGCAGCAACTGCGTGCGACGGTCAACGTGGATGCCACGCGCTCCATCTACGCCTATGGCGTGGCGGTGCTGGTAGGGCTGGTGCTGATGGCGGTGCTGGGCGTGACCTTGCGCCGTTCGGTGATGGGGCCGCTGACCGCCATGACGAAGGGGATTTTGCGCGTCGCGCACAACATGGACTTTACGCAGAAACTGCCCGTGGTCTCGCACGACGAAATGGGCGAGGCGGCAGCGGCGACGAACCAGTTGCTGGAATCGGTGCGCAAGAGCTTGCGTGAAATTGTCGATTCCACGAAAACGCTGGCCGGCGCGACGACGGACTTGCGCGAAGTGTCGACGAACATCGAAAACGTGGCGAAAAATGCCAGTTCGGCTTCCGGCGTGATTCTGGAATCGGTGAAGCTGGTCAATGACAACATTTCGGGCGTATCCACCCGTACCGACAACGCTGCGGCGCTGGCACGCGAATCGGGCGAAGCTGCGGAGAGCGGCGGCGAAACCATCGGGCAGATGATTGCGCGCATTGAGCACATGTCGGAAACCGTCTGTTCGGCCTCCGACAGCATTTCCCATCTGCAAGAGCAGGTCGGCTCGGTCTCCAGCGTGGTGCAGGTCATCCGCGAAGTGGCTGACCAGACCAACCTGCTGGCGCTCAACGCCGCCATCGAAGCGGCGCGCGCGGGCGAATCCGGGCGCGGCTTTGCGGTGGTGGCCGACGAAGTGCGCAAACTGGCCGAACGCACGTCGGCTTCGACGCAGCAAATCGAACAGGTCATCGGCCAGATTCAGGAAGGCTCGCAGGCTGCTGTGCACTCCATGCAGGCGGCGGTGCAGATGGTGCGCGAAGGCGGCGAGGCCGCTGGCGATGCGCGCCAGGCGCTCGATGCCATCCGCGATGGTTCCATCCATGTGCGCGAGCTGGTCGAGGAAATCGTTCTCGGCGTCTCCGAACAGCGCGCTGCCACGGAAAGAATTTCTACCCAGTTTGCCAGCATCAACGAAGCGCTGGATGAAAACGACAGCGCTGCTTCGCGCACTTCGGCCAGCGTTGGCGACCTGGAACAACTGGCTGGCAAGATTAACGAAGAAGTCCAGAAATACCGCATTTAAATTCCGTTTCTTTCAAAAGGAGAACTACGATGAGCAAGAAAAAACAGTTTGCCCTGCGCTTGAGTGTGATTGCCGTTGGCCTGGCGTGTGCTGCGCCTGCGATGGCTGGTGACTGGCAGTTTTCCGGTTTCGGCACGCTGGGGGCGACCTATTTCAGCCGTGGCGATGCCGACTTTACCGGCGGCGCGGGGATGCAGTCCGGCGTCGGGCGCTCTGGCCGCCTTGGTCTGGCTCCGGAAACCCGCGGCGCGGTGCAGCTGCGCTATGAGCCGATTGACCGGCTGACCTTCACCGTGCAGGCAGTGAGCAAACTGACCCCGCGCGACAACTGGACGCCGTCCATCGAATGGGCGAACGTGAAGTATCAGTTCAACGATACCTACGCGCTGCGTCTGGGCCGCATCGGTCACCCCTTCTTCATGATGTCGGACTACGTGAACGCCCGCTATGCGCAAATTGCGCTGCGTCCGGCGCAGGAAGTCTATGGCCAGTCGGCGTCGTTTTCCCATTCCGAGGTCGCGGAATTGCTGGCCAACTGGGACGTGAGTGACGGTATGCTTTCCTTCCAGGGCGGTTTCGGTCAGGCGAAGGCGGATACCGTTCCTTCCATGCCTGCCGTGCGCAACCACGACACGGCGGAAGTGAAGAAAATCGCCTATGTCAACCTGAACTACGAAACCGGCCCCTGGACGCTGCGCGCAGGTTACACCCATGGCAATCTGACCTTCGTGCCGCTGCTTGCCGAGCGGGAACTGTTCGATACGATGACGAACCTTTCCATCCTGACCGGCAGCCCGGTGCCGCAGCAGATTCGTGAGCGTTTTGAAACCAAGGACCAAAGCACGGGCTTCTTTGGCATTGGTGCAAACTATGACGATGGCACCTGGGTGGCTAACGCCGAATATGTGCAGGTGAGCGTTGGCAAGGGCTATAATAGCTCTCGCGGTTGGGCCTTGCTGGCTGGGCGCCGTTTTGGGCAGTTCACGCCGTATGTCCGCTATAGCGAATCGAGCACTATCGACCGCATCATGGCAGACGGTGTGGCCGACCAGCTGACCCCGTTCATCGGCGTGCAGCGAGCAACTGTGGCGCAGGCGACGATTCAGGCCGTGCTGGATGCGACAGCGACGAAAGATCAGCGCACCTTCAGTGTCGGTACGCGCTGGGATTTCCGTAA
>JAFSWK010000205.1 GCA_017444505.1 Rhodocyclaceae bacterium
CATCCGTGCGAGGACTGGCAGCAAAGCTGGCACAGGCCGCGAGGGTCCACGCAAGCGCCACAGCGCATGTGATTTTGGCAGGTTTCATATGGTGCACTCCTTAAGTGGGAAGAGATCTCTACCTAACCCCGCCTGCTGCGGGGCGGCGTAATGGTCACGCCAACAGCAGGGATTCTGCAAGTGAAAACGATAGAAAATTGCTATGGCACCTACAAAAGTCAACTCCGGTGCACTTGCCGTGCAGCCGTTACAGGAATTTTCTGCACCGCACGCACAATATTGTTATACTTGCTCGCTTGGCCTAAGGAATTGCGACATGGATCTTGAACTAGCCCGCTACAACATGGTCGAGCAGCAGCTTCGCCCGTGGGACATCACCAATCAGGAAGTGCTGGATCTCTTCCGCACCGTGCGCCGCGAAGACTTTGTGCCGCCGTCGCACCGCAATCTCGCCTTTGCTGACCTGGAGCTGCCCATTGGCCACGGCCAGCACATGCTCAAGCCCATCATTGAAGGCAAGCTGCTGCAAGCAGCGTTGCCGCAGCCCGGCGCGCGAGTGCTGGAAATCGGCACCGGCACGGGCTGGTTTGCCGCCTTGCTGGCGCAACGCGCCGAGCGGGTCACCAGCATTGAGCGCATCGCCGAACTGGCGCAGGTCGCGCGCTCCAATCTCGCTTACGCCAACGTGAAAAACGTCGAGGTTGTGGAAGGCGACGCATTCACCGACGCACTGTCTGCGAACGACCCCTTCGACCTCATCATCGCCACCGGCAGCGTCCCCGCCCTGCCGGAGAACTGGCAGGCGCTACTCAAGCCGGGCGCCCGCCTGCTTGCCGTCGTCGGCCAGCCGCCCGTGCAGGAAGCTGTGATGCTGGAGCACACCGGCGAGCACATCATCCACCGTTCGCTGTTTGAAACCTGCATCCCGCTGCTGGACGGTGCGCACGCTTCGCAGTTCGTGTTCTGAGCGCGCGCCGCATCCCGCGCAAAAAACGGCACCTGCGCGGTGCCGTTTTTGTTTCCCCCGGCCTTCGCCTTCCCCGCAAACCCGGCTTGCCGCAAGACAGGCGACGCGCCCCGTACTCCAGCAAGGCGCGCAAAACATGATACAATCCCCCGCCAGAAAGTTAAATATTATTGATAAACAGTAACTTAACTTTCCTCTGCACCGCAGGCCGCCTCCCACAGACCGCGCAGCCCGCGCAAGGCAAGCAACATCCGATGCGATGCCCGTCAAGACATGATTTTGTGCAGACAGATGTTCACAAACATCCACCCATCGTTTGTGAAGGCATAAATACATACTGAGGGAAAGTTGCCGGAAACCGGGCAACCGCCCGCTTTCGGCGTGTTTTTGGTGTTATGTCATTGACAGGAAGTCTTATGCAGCAAAATCAAATCTTGCAGGAAGAAGCGCATGAAGCGCCCTTGGAGGCGACACAGCATGACAACCCATTTCCCTTGCGGGGACTGGTAATCATCCTCTTCGCTGCGCTGGCATCCATCGGTTTTTACCACCTTCTGGGCAACTGGCTGCCCGATTCCGAAATCGTCAACTCCAGCACCCGGAAAGGTCTGGCCTTGCTGCTGTTTATCGCCGCCTTGTGGCTGAGCGAAGCAGTGCACATTTCCGTCACATCCCTGATTGTGCCGATTGCTGCCCTGCTGGTGGGCATAACCAAAAATGCCTACGAGAAAAGCAGTGCCGGCGAACTGCTGGCCATCACCGAGGCAAAAGTATTGACCATCAAGGAAGTCATGGCGCCATTTGCCGACCCGATTATCTACACCTTCTTTGGCGGCTTCGCGCTGGCCACTGCCCTGCACATCCAGAAGCTGGACAAAAAAATCGCCCTGTGGCTGATTTCGCTGTCTGGCAACCGGCTGGGGCTGTCTGCCATTTTGATTTGTCTGGCAACTGCGGCATTGTCGATGTGGGTATCGAATACCGCCACCGCGGCCATGATGCTGCCGCTGGCGCTGGGCATTCTGTCCAATATCGACATGGAGAAAGACCGCAATACCGTCGTCTTCATCTTGCTGGGCATTGCCTATTCCGCCTCCATCGGCGGTCTGGGCACGCTGGTGGGCTCACCGCCGAACGCCATCGCCTCCAAGGCGCTGGGCTATGAATTTGCCGACTGGATGAGCGTCGGCCTGCCCATCATGTGCGTTTTGTTGCCGCTGATGCTGTTGTGCATGTATGCGGTATTCCGCCCGAACCTCAGGCAAAAGATTGAAGTACACGCAGAGGACATTCCCTGGAACCGCACGCGCATCACCACCACCATTGTTTTCCTGTGTGCCGCGCTGCTGTGGTGCTTTACCAAGCCGCTGAATGAAATGTTCAAGGAACACGACATTGCGCTGCGCCTGTCCGATGCCTTTGTCGCGGTTTCTGCCGCTATCGCGATTGTTTCCCTGGGGCTGGCGAAGTGGAAAGACATCGCCGAAAACACCGAATGGGGCGTGTTGATTCTTTTCGGCGGCGGCCTGACCCTGAGCATGATTCTGGACAACTCGGGCGCGGCTTACGTGCTGGGCAAAACCTTTGCTGGCGCATTTTCCGGCATTCCCACCTGGACGCTGATGGTGCTGGTTGCCATCTTTGTCATTGCCATTACCGAATTTACCTCCAACACCGCCTCTGCCGCGTTGCTGGTGCCGGTATTTGGTGCCATCGCCGCACAAATGGGTCTGCCCAAGGAAACGCTGGTCATCATCATCGGTATCGGCGCATCTTGTGCCTTCGTGATGCCTGTGGCCACGCCGCCCAACGCCATTGTGTTTGGCACGGGGCAAATCCGGCAAATGGAGATGGTCAAATGCGGTTTGCTGCTAGCCGTTTTGTCTGCCGTTGTGCTGGGCACTTACGTCTACCTTGCCTACCCGGGTTGAGCGACGCCGCACGTTATCCAATAAAAACAGCCCTGGTTTCAGGGCTGTTTTTTTGTTTTCCCGGCGCGCGAGCTGGTTCCAGCCCGGGGGAAGCGAGCGTTACTGTTCGCAGCTTCTACGCACAAATTCGCGCAACCGCTGCATCTCCTGCGCCCGCGCTGCGCCTTCCAGCGGCACGGGTTTGCCATCGCTGCCCAAATGGGCAACATCCGCCCCTGAAGCCAGCAGCTTGAGCTGATTGCGCGCCTCCTGGCACTCGGCCATATTAATCTGCGGCGCAATCTCCGGCGACGCTTCCCGGCTACTGCTGGCACTGCTGCCCGTGCTGGCATAGCCCGGCTCGGCGGCCATCGAATCGACCGGCATCGCGGGCGGCTCAGGCACGGACGGCGGCGTCAGGGTTTTTTGCAGCATGTCGTTATTGGGCGGCGGCGTATGCGTGAAATGTGTATTGCCGTTCGCATCTTTCCAGCGGTAAATCTGCTGGGCAGACAACGAAAGCGGCAGAGCCATCACCGCCAGCGCCAGCG
>JAFSWK010000015.1 GCA_017444505.1 Rhodocyclaceae bacterium
AGAGCATGTCACAGCGCACGTCGCTGGCCAGCAGCGTATCGGCATAGAAGCCGCACAGGGCGCGGAACGATGCGCCGTCGTCAAACAGGCCGGAATTGAAAAAATACGGCGAGGTTCTCCCCGCCTTGGTGACGAACGAGCCGAAGCGCAAGGCGTTTTTCTGGTGGGCAAGCGCGAGAAAGCTCCGGCTGGTTTGGTTCATGATGCGGTATTCTTTTCGTGTTTTGCTATGCAGTACAAGACAGGCGATTATGTTACACGTGTGCGTATCCGGGGGCAATTGAAGCGCCGCCCGGTGCGGCGCGGAACAATTTTTTTGTGGGGTGGAAGTGATACGTGTAATTAGTGCAAACCTCAACGGCGTGCGTTCGGCGGCCAAAAAAGGGTTTTTTGACTGGCTGGAAAAACAGCAGGCGGACTTTGTCTGCGTGCAGGAACTGAAAGCGCAGCAGGCGGACATGGATGCGCGCCTGTGCGCGCCCGCCGCGCTGCATGGGTTTTTTCATTTTGCCGCGCGCCGTGGTTACAGCGGCGTGGGCATCTATGCGCGCGAAGCGCCCGATGAAGTGCGCACGGGCTTTGGCGTGGCGGAGTTTGACGACGAAGGCCGCTACGTGGAAGTGCGGCGCGGGGCGCTTTCGGTGATCTCGGTGTACGTGCCTTCGGGTTCCAGCGGCGAGGAGCGCCAGGCGGCAAAATACCGTTTCATGGCGGCGTTTTTTGAACACTTGCGCGCGCTGCGCTCGCAGGGGCGGGAAGTGGTGGTGTGTGGCGACTGGAATATCGCGCACCGCGAAATCGACCTGAAAAACTGGAAGTCGAACCAGAAAAATTCCGGCTTCCTGCCCGAAGAGCGGGCGTGGTTCGGGCGGGTGCTCGATGAACTGGGCTGGGTGGATGTGTACCGCCGCCTGTATCCGGAAGAAGGCGAGGGCGGCTATACGTGGTGGTCAAACCGTGGCCAGGCGTGGGCGAAGAACGTCGGCTGGCGGCTGGATTATCAACTGGCCACACCGCAACTGGCTGCGTGTGCGCGTGAAGCCTCGGTATATCGGGCGGAACGTTTCAGCGACCACGCGCCGCTGACGGTGGACTACGACTACGCGCCGGGCGAGTGAGGCGCGGGCAGAAAAAAACCGCCCTTGCGGGCGGTTTTGCGGGTATCCGTGCGCGGACGGATTACTTGGCGCGATAGTCGTCGTGACAGGCTTTGCAGGTGCCGCCCAGATCGCCAAACGCGGCTTTCACGGCATCCTTGTCACCACCTTGCGCGGCGGCGGCCAGCGCGTCGGCAGCTTTCACGAAGTTGGTGGCAACTTGCACGACCTTGTCATCGGTGAAGGCAGCCGGTTTGGCTTTGGTGGGGTAGTAGCCCTTGCCTTTTTCCGTGCCGGGGGCGTAGAGGGCACCCATGTCGGAATGGGCGATGGCGGCAATGGTGTTGGCCGCAGTTTGCACTTTCTTGGCGTCGAATTCGCCTTGCAGGTTGGCCTTGATGATGCCGGTGTTCCAGGCCAGCATACGATAGGCAGCCTGACGGGCTTTGACGGTGTCTTCCACCTCGTCCGCATGGGCGAAGGGGGCGACGGCAAGCAGCGTACAGCCGAGGACGGCGAGAGCTTTTTTCATGGTGTTGACTCCTTGGTCGATAAAGGGAAATTTCGCAGGAATTTGCTGCGGTGCAGTATTGCGGGCGCGAGTATACCGACGGAAGGCGCGCTGTGGCTGCGCGGGTTGTATCAAAGCGTAATGTGCTTATCGGGAATGTAAATTCGCATCGCGGGATGTGGGCGCAAGGCAGGAATGCTCTACACTGCGCGTCATTTGAAAGACAGTTGCCATCGTTTGCAAGATTGGAGAGACAAGATGGAAATGGAACAGAAAGAACAGCGCAGCGTGCGCGTATGGGACGTGCCCACCCGTGTGTTTCACTGGGCACTGGTGGCGTGTATTTGCGTGGCGGTCATCACCGGCCTGAAAGGCGGCGGCGCGATGCTCTGGCACGGGCGCGCGGGTCTGGCCGTGGTGGGGCTGGTGGTGTTTCGCATCGTCTGGGGCGTGGTCGGTTCCACCTACGCGCGTTTTGGCCAGTTCATGCCCACACCGGGCAAGATTCTGGCCTATGTGCGTGGCCAGTGGCAGGGCGTGGGGCACAACCCGCTGGGGGCACTGTCGGTCTTTGCGTTGCTGACCGTGTCGCTGCTGCAAGCGGTCACCGGCTTGTTTTCCAATGACGAGATTGCCTTTGAGGGCTATCTGGCGGGGATGATTTCCAGCGACCTTTCGCTGGAATTGACTTCGATTCACCGCATGGGCTTTCTGCTGCTGGGCGCGCTGGTGGGTTTGCATGTGCTTTCCATCATTTTTTACGCGCTGGTGAAAAAGCATTTCCTCGTGCCGCCGATGATTACCGGCAAAACCCGCGTGCCGGCGGATTTGCCCGTGCAGGATGCGCAGGGCGGTTCCGTGAAAGCGCGGGTGGTGGCGCTGCTGATTGCCGCAGCGGCGGGGTAGGTGGCCGCAGGGGGA
>JAFSWK010000206.1 GCA_017444505.1 Rhodocyclaceae bacterium
ACGATTGCCGATGGTGAGGTGAGCGCGCGCGGCGAATCGCTGGGGGAAGAAGATGGAGAGGGCGACGAGCAATAGTGCGCCCGCCCTGGCAGGTGCGCCACTGGGGCAGACGGTGCGGTACCGTGACCACTATTGCCCGGAGTTGCTCTTTGCCGTGCCCCGTCAGGCAAAGCGCGAGGAACTCGGCTTGCAGGCGGGCGCGCCGCTGCCGTTTTTTGGCGGGGATGTGTGGAATGCCGTTGAAATTTCGTGGCTGGATGCGCGCGGCAAGCCGGTGGTGGCGCTAGGGCGCTTTGCGGTGCCGGCGGATTCGCCGTGCCTGATTGAATCCAAGTCGCTCAAGCTCTATCTCAACTCGCTGAACCAGACGAATTTCCCGGACGCCCGCGCCGTGGCGGCCACCATCACGGCAGACCTCTCCGGCGCGGCGGGCGCGCCGGTGCAGGTGGCAATCTGGCCGCTGCGCGATTTGCCCGAACGCCGTTTTGCTGCACCGCCCGAGGGCGTGTGTCTGGACGCGCTGGAAATCGACGTGGATGTTTATGATGCGCCGCGCGCGGCGTTTTTGCGCGTGCGCGAAGAGGCGCCGGAAGTGTGCGAGACGCTCTATTCGCAGTTGCTCAAATCCAATTGCCTGATTACCCGCCAGCCCGACTGGGGCACGCTGGTGGTGCGCTATCGCGGGCAGCCCATTGAGCGCGAGGGCTTGCTGCGCTACGTCATTTCCTTCCGCCAGCATTGCGAGTTTCACGAACAATGCGTGGAGCGGATTTTTTGCGACATCCAGCGCCGCTGCGCGCCGCGCGAATTGACCGTGTACGCGCGCTATACGCGACGCGGCGGGCTGGACATCAATCCGCTGCGCAGCACGCGCGCCGATTTTGTCTTTCCGCAAGGCGACGACATTCGCCAGTGAGCACACACAAAAAAAGCGCCGCCGGAGGCCGGCGGCGTACAAAAGGAGGACACATCGGGATGCGCGAAAACCTTATCGCTGCGAGCTTTGCAGCGCGTCGACGGTTTCCAGCGCGTTGATCAGGGCGCGGTTGATGCTTTGATAGGGAATGCCCAGTTCGTTGGCCTGCTGTTGCAGCACAGTGGGGCTGAACTGTTCGCAGGCGCGCGCCAGCTTGAGATACGGAGCATAGGGACCTTTGCCGTCGGCCAGCGCTTCCAGCACGTCTTCGGGCAACGGGATGTTGGCGATGGCCGAGCGGGTGAGCGCGCCGATGCGATCCGAGAGCAGGGAAAACGAGCCGGTGATGAAGAGCTTTTTGCGGCCTTCTTCGTCAAAGCGGTCGCCAGCGATTTCTTCCATGAAGTGACCGCGGGCAAGCGCCGTCTGCATGAAGACGGCGGCAGTATCGGTAAAGCTGATGGTGGCAATCTGGCTGTGCAGCCATTGGGAAAGCTGCTGATAGCCAAGCACATTGACAGCATCGCGGAAAGAGCGGATTTCTTCGTCAATGTCGAAACCATAGCTGTTGATGCGGCGCAGCAGATACCAGGCCAGCGCTACGTCCTGCTGGAGCAGACATTCGATGTCGCGGATGTCGGCCTGATTGTGCAGCAACGTGACGAGATAGACGATTTTGGCGTAGTTGTAGGCGAGGTCGAAATCGGCGTTGTCCGGGTCGTAGCGCAGGAAAAACAGGCCGGAAGCGCCGCCGAAGCCGTTTTCGATGGCTTGCTGAAAAGCGTCTTCATCCTGCAAGCCCCAGGCGATGGGAATGCCGGGCGCATCGTGCGGGTTCATGTCCTTGCGGATGTCGACGAGCGTGAAACGGCAGTTCAGCTCTGCGGGCAAGCGGGTGTTTTCCCGATACCAGCTCAGACAGATGCCAATATCCTGGGCAATGAGGTGATCAATCAGCTGGCGGGTGTGCGGGTGATCCAGCGCCTGCACGGGCACTTCAATCATGGTGTTGTTCGGCGCCTGCCAGCGCATCAGCTCCGGCGTGGGCACCAGACGGGCCAGCGAAACAAACACGGCGTAGTGGCGCGGCCAGATGTCAGCCAAGCTGTCCAGCGTCTCGACTGCATCCGCAACGTTGGTGGCGTGCACGACGAGCCGGTTGGCGGTGATGGCCTGATTTCGGTTGATGATAGGCTCGCGGGTGATGAGTACGGTCGACGTCATGACAAGGCTGCCAGGTTGGGGGTAGAAGCGAAGCTGAATGCGTCACTGAAAAACGCGGTTTCGGGCAGGTTGCATTGCTGGAGAAAGTCTTGCCGGGCGGCTGCAACCATGATGGGCCGACCACAGACGTAGACCTCGCAGGCGGACAGGTCGGGAAAATCAGCTATCACGGCGTGATGAATCAGACCACGGCGCCCCGCCCAGGGGTCATCCTCTCCTGCTGCGGATAATACAGGAATGTAACTGAAATGCTGCAAAGATTGTTGCCACTCTGTGACAAATTCATCCAGATACAGCCCATCGCGCTGGCGCGCGCCGCGATAGAGATATACCGGGCGGCTGCTGCCTTCGACGATAAGCTGTTCGACAATCGCCTTGACAGGTGCAAAACCGGTGCCGCCGGCGACCAGCACGATGGGTTTGTCGCCCGGGCGCAGGTAAAAATCACCAAACGGGCCTTCCATGCGCAGCACGTCGCGCACTTTCATGGTTTTGAACACCTGGCCGGTGAATAGCCCGCCGGGAATGCGGCCAATGTGCAGTTCCAGTTCCTGCCTGCCGCGACCGGGGGCGTTGGCGATGGAAAAACTGCGCCGCTGTTCATCGGGCAGGATGAAGTTGATGTACTGCCCGGCCAGCCAAGTGAATTTGGCGCTGGCAGGCAGTTGTACCCGCATCCGGATGATTTCGTCATTGAGTGGGGTGAGTTCGGCGATGCGGCAGGACAGGTTTTGCA
>JAFSWK010000207.1 GCA_017444505.1 Rhodocyclaceae bacterium
GCATCTTCAAAGACCTGGTGTACAACAAGGGCGTCACCGGCTGCCAGATCTGTCAGGTCCTGTACGAACAGGGCGTTCTGGAGTCGGATCCCCTGGCCGCCGCGGACCTGGCCACGGGTACGGAGCAGACGGCCTACGATTTTCTGATCTCCAAGATCGAGTCGCTGGAAATCACGCCGGCGCAGCTGGCCATGGATCCCTGTTCCGCCGCCGTGACCATCGTGGTGTCGTAGGTGAGCCTTGAGACGAGGTGGCCGGAGTTGTGCTCGTCGTAAAAGCGTGCGGGCAGGTGCAAAAAACTTTCAAACAGCGCGCGGCGCAGGTCGTCGACAATGCCGTAGGCGACGCGGGAGATGGCGTAGTTGCCCAGAAACGTGCCCACGCCCTGCCAGACGGCAATCACCGCCACCATGATGGGCACGGCGTGCATGAGGTCAAAGCTGTCCAGCCAGGCGATGCCGGTGTGGATGCGGTTGTCATCCGCAGTCATCCCATCCAGAAAGTGTTTGAGCACACCGGCAATCAGCGCCTTGGAAATGGCAGCCGCACCGAAACCGATGACCGACAACACAAACGCGCCCACATACGGGCGCAGGTAACGCAGCAGGCGCTGCCAGGTGTGGATGGCGGAGGAAGAGAGCTTTTCGGCGGCCATGCGGAAAACGGCTAGGCGGCGGTGCGGCGCATTCGCCCGGTGCGGATGACGTGCGGCACGGCGCGCACGGCACGCAGCACTTGCGCAAGATGGCTGCGGTCGCGCACCTGAATGGTGAACACCAGGATGTGGCTGAAATCATCCTTGTCCATGGTGACGTTCTGGATGTTGCTGTCGCTGCGGGAAATGGCGTTGGCCACAGCAGCCAGCACGCCCAGCGCTTCGCGCGTGAGCACGCGCAAGGTGGCGACATAGAGACGGTCAGGACACGGCTCCCATTCCACATCAATCCAGCGCCCGCGCTGGCTGCCGCTCTCGCCGGTGACCACCGGACAGTCGCAGTGATGCACTTCCAGCCCGTAGCCTTGGCGGATGAGGCCAATAATCGGGTCGCCCGGAATCGGCTGACAACAGGCGGCCAGTTGCACCGCACTGCCTTCCGTGCCGCGAATCGGGATGGCCTGCGTGGGCGCCAGCGAGGCATTGGGACGGTCTTCATGCACCCCGGCCTCACGAATGCTCTGCGCCAGGTCGCGGGCAATCACCGCCGGCATCTGTTGCCCCAGACCGATTTCGATGAACAAATCCTTGCGGCTTTTCAGGTTGATTTTGTTCAGGAAAATATCCCAGTCCGTCATGCTGACGCGCGCCAGCTCCAGATCATGCGTGCGCAAAGCCTGTTCCAGCAGACGCTGGCCAAGCGCGCCCGCACCGGCGTTTTGCGAATTGCGCAGACTGTTGCGAATCTGCGTGCGCGCCTTGCCGGTGCGCACAAAGCCCAGCCAAGCGGGGTTCGGGTTGTCATGCACGGCGCTGATGATTTCCACTTGGTCGCCATTGCGCAACTCGGTACGCAGCGGCATCAGCTCGCCATTGATGCGGCAGGCCACGGCGCGGTTGCCGATGTCGGTATGCACGGCGTAGGCGAAATCGACCGGCGTGGAGCCTTTCGGCAACGACAAAATCAGCCCTTTGGGGGTGAGCACGTAGACGTCATCCGGGAAAAGGTCAATCTTGACGTGTTCCAGAAACTCGGTGGCCACCGGCGAGGCCGATTGCATTTCCACCAGCGATTGCAGCCACGAGCGGGTTTTTTGCTGCAATTCGGACAGCGTCAGGCAGTCATCCGGGTTTTCCTTGTACAGCCAGTGCGAAGCCACGCCGTTTTCGGCCACGTGGTGCATCTGCGGCGTGCGAATCTGCACTTCCACCTTGCTGCCATAGGGGCCAATCAAAACGGTATGCAGCGATTGATAGCCGTTTTTCTTGGGCAGCGCGATGTAGTCCTTGAACTTGCCGGGCACGGGTTTATAGATGGCGTGCAGCGCGCCCATCGCCAGATAGCAGGTGGGAATGTCTTCGACGATGATGCGCACGCCGAAAATGTCGTAAATCTGCTCGAAGCCCAGACGTTTTTCGAGCATTTTCTGATAGATGGAATAGAGGTGCTTTTCGCGCCCGGCCACTTCGGCGGTGATGTTCCAGGCGGGCAGTTGCTGGCTGATGCAGGAAATGACCTTGTTGATGAGATCGCTGCGGTTTTTGCGCGCCGCCTGAATGGCGCGCGCCAGCGTGCGGTAGCGCATCGGGTGGGTGTAGCGGAAGGAAAGTTCCTGCAATTCCCGAAATAGCGCGTTCAGACCCAGCCGGTTGGCAATCGGCGCGTAGGTATCCAGCGTCTCCAGCGCGATGCGCCGCTGTTTGTCCGGGCGCACAGCATCCAGCGTGCGCATGTTGTGCAGACGGTCAGCCAGCTTGATGAGCATGACGCGAATGTCGGACGTCATCGCCAGCAGCATCTTGCAGAAGTTTTCTGCCTGCGCTTCTTCCTTGGTGCGCGATTCGGCCTTTTCCAGTTTGGAAAGACCATCGACCATGTCCGCGACGACCTGCCCGAATGTTTCCGCAATCTGCGCCTTGCCGACTTCGGTGTCTTCCATCACATCGTGCAGCAGCGCGGCGATGATGGCCTGCACATCCAGCCGCCAGGAAGCTGCCAGCGTGGCCACCGCCAGCGGATGAGTAACATAGGGTTCGCCACTGATGCGAAGCTGGCCACGATGCGCCTGGGCGGCAAAGTCACAGGCGGTGGCGACCCGTTCCAGGTCTTCGCGCTTCATGTAGCTTTCTATCTGCGCCCACAGACGTTCGCGCCCTTCCTGCTCAAACGGGTCAATATTCAACTGCGTCCACAGGCGCGAGCCACCTTCCTGCGCATACGGCCCCAGCACCGCAAGCGACGGTGAAACACTGGCGGAAGGTTGTACAGCGGCGGGATTCATGAACGCAAAACGCCGCACAAAGGCGGCGGCAGAAAAAATTAATGGTTTTGCGGACGCGACAACATTTCCACACCGACCTTGCCAGCGGCCACTTCACGCAGCGCGATGACGGTGGGCTTTTCGCGGTTGTTGCGGTCCAGGTCAATATACGGCGTGCCGCCGATGGTGAGCTGGCGGGCGCGGTAGGCGGCAGCCAGCGTCAGCTCGAAGCGGTTGGGGATGTGACGCAGACAGTTTTCGATGGTGATGCGAGCCATATCGGTTCAATCCTTTTCAAACAGTTGAAAATAATCAGCGTGACGCGCGCGCTGGCAGCATGTGCGCAGGCGCGCGGCTTGAATGACGGCGTGCAACTGGGCACTGGCGACGGACAAATCGTCATTGAGTATAACGTAGTCAGCATCTGCGGCATGGCGCATTTCGCCGCGCGCGGCGGCCAGACGGCGGGCAATCGTCGCGGCATCATCGGTCGCCCGTCCGGAAAGGCGCGCTTCCAGCACTTGCAGCGAAGGCGGCAAAATGAAAATGCCCACCATCCGCTCGCCAAAAACCGTCCGCACCTGCTGCGCGCCCTGCCAGTCGATTTCCAGCACGATGTCCGCGCCTTCGTCCAGTTGCGCGGCCAGCCAGTGGCGAGAAGTGCCGTAAAAATTGCCATGCACCTGCGCCCATTCCACAAAACCGCCGGCTTCGCGCAGACGCACAAATTCGGCCTCGCTGGTGAAGTGATAATGCACGCCATTTTCTTCGCCCGTGCGCGGCGCGCGCGTGGTGTGCGAAATGGACAGGCGCAGCGCCGGCTCGCGCGCGCGCAGTTCGCGCACCAGCGTGGTCTTGCCCGCGCCCGAAGGCGCGCTGATAACAAAAAGAGTGCCGGAAGACGGTGTGTGCATGATGGGAAACACGCGCCGCGCAAGCGCGTTACAAGGCATTGTGCAAGCCGCTGATTTTACCGCAGGCGCAGCCATTGGGCGCGCTTTTGCCCGGCAAACCCGCAGCGCGGACGGAAAAATTTGCGCCCACACCCAGCATGTGCAGTAATTTTTTCTGCTACCCTGCCGCTGCCTTGTTTTCCCCAACGCAAAGGTGCGCACCATGTTCAATCTATCGGATGCGACCATCTGGATTCTGACCGGCATCGTCCTGATTGTGGCCGAATTGCTCGTCCCCGGCGTGGTCATCGTCTTTTTCGGCGTCTCGGCCATTGTCGTCGGCCTGTTGCTGGGCTGCGGCATTGCCCTGCCCGTCTCGGCGCAGCTCATCCTTTTCGGCGTGCTCGGGCTGGTCTTGCTGTTTGCCCTGCGCGCCCGTTTTACCGCGCTGTTTCACGGCGCCAGCACAGCAGATGCCACTGGCGTGGAAATCTTTTCGCCCGGCGAGACCGCCGAAGCCATCACCGCCTTTCAGGACGGGCGCGGCAAGGTGCTACTTCGCGGCGCGCAATGGCAGGCCGAACTGGAAGACGCGCAGGAAGCCGCCATCGGCCAGCGTCTGTACGTCGTCGGTCATCGCGGCCTGACCCTGCGCTGCCGCACCCACGCCCCCGAACAACCCCACGCCTGACCCCTTTTTTTTGTCGCAGAGGAGTTCCCCGCCATGTCCGCCATCACCCCCATTGCCATTTTTCTCGTCATCGCCATTTTTATCGTCCTGTCCAACGTCGTGCGCATCGTGCCGCAGCGTTCAGCCTACATCGTGGAACGTCTGGGCAAATACTCGCGCACGCTGGAAGCCGGTTTTCACATCCTCGTGCCCTTCATCGACCGCATCGCCTACCGCCACTCGCTGAAAGAAGAAGCCTTCGACGTGCCGCAACAACAATGCATCACCCGCGACAACATCAGCGTCAGCGTCGACGGCGTGCTCTATTTGCAGGTCATCGACCCGCAGGCGGCCAGCTACGGCATTACCGACTATCGCTACGCCGCCACCAGCCTGGCGCAAACCACGCTGCGCTCGGTCATTGGTCAGATTGAGCTGGACAAAACCTTTGAAGAACGCTCGAAAATCAACATCGAAGTCGTCAACGCCCTTGATGAAGCCGCGCAGCCCTGGGGCGTGAAAGTGCTGCGTTACGAGATTGCCGACATTTTGCTGCCCAACACCATCAACGACGCGCTGGAACAGCAAATGCGCGCCGAACGCGAACGGCGCGCCGTGGTCGCCCGATCGGAAGGCGAACGGCAAGAAAAAATCAACATTTCGGAAGGCCAGAAAGCCCAGATCATCAACCTTTCCATCGCCGAAAAAGAAAAGCAGATCAACGAAGCCGAAGGCAAGGCGCGTGAAATCCAGATGCTTGCCGAAGCCACCGCCGCCGGTATTGAACGCATCGCCGCCGCCATCAACCAGCCCGGCGGCGAACAGGCCGTGAGCCTGCGCATTGCCGAACAATACGTCAGCGAATTTGGCAAACTCGCCAAAACCGGCAACACCCTCATCCTGCCCGCCGAACTCGCCGACATCGGCGGCGCCGTCGCCGGTCTGCGCGAAATCCTCAGCAAATCCCGCGAAACCGTAACGGCAAACCAGGCGTAAGCGCCGCCACGGCAAACAACCTGCGCGCCAGATCCAGTCTCACCCGTCAGCAGTACTCTATGCCGAGGTCAAGCAGCACATCGCTTGCTGAATTGAAGAAGCCATTGCGATTCGCAAGCAGTTCCCAATGCCATAACTTTCTGAAATGGCAGTCCTTGAAGTACGGAGCATCCACATGACAGATATTGGCAGGGAATCCATCCAGCTATTCGAAGACCAGAAGATACGCACGGCCTGGGATGAGCAATCGGAGGAGTGGTATTTTTCGATTGTGGATGTCGTCTCTGTGCTTACCGATAGCGCAGACCCGTCTGCGTACTGGCGCAAGCTGAAGCAGCGCCTGCGCGAGGAGGGAAATGAAACCGTGACAAGTTGTCACGCTTTGAAGATGACCGCCGCCGACGGCAAGATGCGCTTGACGGACGTAGCCACGACCGGGCAGCTTTTGCGCATCATCCAGTCCATCCCCTCAAAGAAGGCCGAGCCATTCAAGCTGTGGCTCGCGCAGGTCGGGCGCGAGCGTATCGAGGAGACCATCGACCCGGAACTTTCCATCGACCGCGCGCTTGAGACGTACCTGCGCAAAGGGTACTCGCGCGAATGGGTCAACCAGCGGCTTCAGGCCATTCAGGTGCGCAAGGAGCTTACCGATGAGTGGCAGGATCGCGGGGTGTCGCAGGGGCGCGAGTTTGCCATCCTCACCGATGAAATCACGCGGGCGTGGTCGGGCATGAGTACGCGGCAGTACAAGAGGCTGAAAGGCTTGAAGAAAGAGAATCTGCGCGACAACATGACCACGCTGGAACTGGTGCTCAACATGCTGGCGGAGGCGACGACCACTGAGTTTTCCCGGCAAGAACAGCCGCAGGGTTTTGAGCAGAGCCGACAGCTTGCGCGGGCGGCGGGTAGCGTGGCAGGCGATGCGCGCCGCTCCATTGAGGCGCGCACCGGCAAGCCTGTCAGCACGAGTGCGAACGCGGCAGATTTGGGGGCGCTTTTGACGGGTGCCGTCCATGCTGCCGCCGAACTGCCCGAACCCGCCGAAGGGAAGGAAGAAAATCACGAGGAAAAGCCGCTACGCTGAAGAAGATGCCGTCCAGAAACCTGCGGACGCGCCCTGCGTGATGTGAGACGGTTAGCGTGGCGCGCGATGATAGTGCGGGTGCTGCGGCGGGTGTTCGTGATGCAGCGAAGGCAGCGTGAGCTGTTCGTGGGGGACTTCGTTCAACCAGCCGTCTTCCAGACGCAGCACGCGCGCCGCGCGCCGGGCTTGCTGCTCGTCGTGGGTGACAATGACAAAGGCCGTCCCCGTCTGTTTGTTGAGCGTGTGCATCAACTCAAAGACCGCTTCGGCGTTGCGGCGGTCGAGGTTGCCGGTAGGCTCGTCGGCCAGCACGCAGGCCGGGCGCGTGACCAGCGCGCGGGCGATGGCGGCGCGCTGGCGCTCGCCGCCGGACAATTGCGCCGGGGTATGGTGCAGGCGATGTTCCAGCCCCACGGCGCGCAGCATCTCCATCGCGCGCGCATCGGCCTGTTTGCGCGCCATGCGGCGGATATAAAGCGGCATGGCAACGTTTTCCAGCGCGGTAAATTCGCCCAGCAAATGATGAAACTGATAGACGAAGCCCAGACATTCGTTGCGCAGCCGCCCGCATTCGGCGGCGGAAAGACCGGCGAGCGACTGGCCGTTCAGCCACACTTCGCCCGAATCGGGCGTATCCAGCCCGCCCAGAATGTGCATTAGCGTGCTTTTGCCCGACCCCGAAGCGCCCACAATCGTTATCCATTCGCCGCGTTGCACTTCCAGATCCACGCTGCCGTAGAGGACGGCGAATTTCTGCTCGCCGCTGCCATAGGTTTTGCCCACGCTCTTGCAGGCGAGCACGACTTCGGGCGGAGCCATCAGAATATCTTTACTCATAGCGCAGAGCCTCGGCAGGGTTGGTACGGGCAGCACGCCAGCTTGGGTAAAGCGTGGCCAGCAAGGTGAGTGAAAAAGACATCGCCGCAATCATGGCAATGTCCGCAGGCAGCACTTTTGAGGGCAGTTCGCTGATGTAATAGATTTCCTTGCTCCACAAGGTCAGCCCCGTGATTTTTTCGATAAAGGCGACCAGCAAATCCAGATTGTTCGCCAGCAGCAGCCCCAGCGCGATGCCCGCCAGCAGCCCCACGATGCCGATGATGACCCCTTGCAGCACGAAAATCATCATGATGGAGCGCGGCGAAGCGCCCAGCGTGCGCAAAATGGCGATGTCCGCGCGTTTGTCCTGCACCGCCATGACCAGCGTGGACACAATGCCAAAGGCGGCGACCAGCACAATCAGAAAGACGACCACGCTCATCATGGTTTTTTCCATCGCCACGGCGCGAAAGAAGTTGGTGTGCCCGTGCGTCCAGTCATAAATATAGGCGTCGCTGTGAATCATGCTGGCCAGCTCACCCATGACGGTGCGGGTATTGAAAATGTCGTCGGTTTTCAGGCGCACGCCGGTCACCCCGTCGCCCAGCCGGTAGAGCGCCTGCGCGTCATTCATGTGAATGAGCGCCAGCGCGGTATCGGATTCCTGCATTCCCGCTTCAAAAATGCCGACCACGGTAAATTGCCGCACGCGCGGCATCACCGCCGCCGGCGTCACGATGCCTTGCGGCGCGATGAGGGTGAGTTTTCCGCCCATACCCACGTTCAGCATCCGCGCCAAATCCTGCCCCAGCACGATGCCAAAACCGCCCGCGTGCAAGGCTTCCAGCTCGCCTTCGCGCATGTAGCGGGCAAAATCGGCCACCTTTTCTTCGTCCGCAGGCAACACGCCACGCACAATCACGCCGCGCACCCGGCCTTCGTGCGAGAGCATCGCCTGTTCCTGCACATAGGGAGCTGCCTCCAGCACGTGCTGGTTTTGCCGCGCCTCGTCGGCCACCTGCTGCCAACGCGCCAGCGGTTCGTGCATCCCTGTGATTTGGATGTGTGAGGCCACGCCAAGAATGCGGCTGCGCAGCTCTTCCTGAAAACCGTTCATCACCGAGAGCACAACAATCAGCGCCGCCACGCCCACTGCCGCGCCCGCCATCGAAATCAGCGAAATGAACGAGACCAGGCGG
Organism: Rhodocyclaceae bacterium; assembly: GCA_017444505.1. Lineage (GTDB taxonomy): Bacteria > Pseudomonadota > Gammaproteobacteria > Burkholderiales > Rhodocyclaceae > JAFZMK01. The sequence goes on from JAFSWK010000207.1 coordinate 8,578, forward strand.
TTAGCTCCCCGCGCGCCGCGCGCCGCGCGCGTGTAACGCAGGCCAATCAGGGTTTCAAAAGGCATGGGAAACAATCCGGTAGCAATCAAAACTGCGGACTATAGCCGAGCACGCGCAAAGGACAAAGCCATGCGCCCCTCCGGAAATCAAAAACCGCCCGCGCAGCGCGCGCGAACGC
>JAFSWK010000208.1 GCA_017444505.1 Rhodocyclaceae bacterium
CCTGCCATTCCGCCTCGCTTTGCACGAGGGTTTGCAGTTGGCGGGCAACGCGCTGGCGTTGTTCTTCTATTTGCGCCAGCGATTGTTCAATGCGGGCGAGTTCGGCGCGCGCGGAATACAGGTCGGCCTGCGCCGCGTGGCTGGCTTCACCGGCGCGGTTCACGTCTTCGCGCGCCTGCGCGATGGCGCCCTGCAAGTCTTGCAGATGGGTGGACGAGGCTTCCAGCGCGCCGGAAATTTTCGCCAGTTCCGCCGTCATGCGGGCGGCTTCACTGCGCGCGGCATTGCGGCGCAGCAGCCAGACGAGATGCTGCTTTTCGGTGTGTTCGGCTTGCAGTTGGCGATAGCGGGCGGCAACCTCGGCCTGCGCTTGCAGCCGTTCCAGCCGCTCGCCCAGTTCGCCGCGAATGTCCGAAAGGCGCGTGAGGTTGTCGCGCGCATCACTCAGCCGCCCTTCGGTCTCACGGCGGCGTTCGCGGTATTTGGTCACGCCGGCGGCTTCTTCCAGAAAACCACGGATTTCTTCCGGACGCGCTTCGATGATGCGCGAAATCATCCCCTGCTCGATGATGGCGTAGGCACGCGGCCCCAGGCCGGTGCCGAGGAACAGGTCAATCACGTCGCGGCGGCGCACCGCCGTGCCGTTCAGGAAATAAGTGGATTCGCCGCTGCGGTCGAGCACGCGCTTGACGGAAATTTCGGCATATTGCGCCCACTGCCCCGGCGCGCGCCCGTCGCGGTTGTCAAAGACCAGTTCGACGCTGGCGCGCGAAACCGGCTTGCGCCCGCTGGTGCCGTTGAAAATCACGTCCTGCATGGAGGCGCCGCGCAGCGCCGAAGCGCGCGTCTCGCCCAACACCCAGCGCACGGCATCAATGATGTTCGACTTGCCGCACCCATTGGGGCCGACAATGCCGACCAACGCCCCGGGCGTGAGCACCGTGGTGGCATCGACAAAGGTTTTGAAACCGGCCAGTTTCAGTTTGGACAGGCGCACGTCAGACTGCTTCCCTACTCATCATTGCCCGCGCTTCCCTCGCCTTGCGCGGCGGCGAGGACTTCGCGCACGTTGCGCGACAGCGTCGCGGTTTCACTCAGCCGCGCCAGCCGCTGGGCAATGCGCGCCTGCATCGCCCGCGGGAATTTGCGCCAGTTTTCCAGCAGCCGCACCAGCCGCGCGGCCAGTTGCGGGTTGTCCGCATCAATGGCGCGCACTTCGTCCGCCCACAGGTCATAGCCCTGCCCGTCTTCGCGGTGAAACTCGGCGGCGTTGCGGAAAAACGCGCCCAGCAGCGCATAGACCTTGTTCGGGTTGGTGCGCACCCAGGCCGGGTCGCCGAGCAATTCGCGCACGCGGTGATAGACCGGACGGGCGTTTTCCTGCCAGCGCCAGGCACCTGCCTGCAAGGCGAACCATTTGTCGAGCAGCGCAGGCTCACCGGCATAGCGGGCGCGGAAATCGTCCAGCGCGTGTTCGCAGGCGGCAAATTGCGCTTCGGGCACGCGCATCAAGGCGGACAGCGCGACAAAACGGGCGGTCATGTCCTGCGCGGCATTGTAGGTGCGCACCGCCAGCGCGACGGCGTCTTTTTCGCCGATGCAGCACAATTCGCCCAGCGCCAGCGCAAACAGCGCGCGCTCGCCCACGTCCTGCGGGTGATAGCGCCATTGCGCAGGCTGCGGGCGCGCCAGTACGCGCAACCATGCTTCGCGCATCCGGCGGGCGCAGTCGCGGCGAAAGAAGATGCCCGCGCGGCGCAGGCTGTGCGGGTCAATTTCGCCTGCGGCGCTGTCGATGAGAATCGCCTCGGGCGGCGGACGCAGCACAAGCGCCCGAAAATGCGGTGCCAGCGCTTCATTGTCGAGCACCGCCGTCATCGCATGCACAAGGGCTTCGGGCAGCAAGGCGTGCGCGGTCTCTTCGTCCGCACCGGCGGCAAAGGTGCGTTCCATTTCCAGCAGCACGCGCACCATGCAGTCTTGCGCCGCCTGCCAGCGGGCGCACGGGTCGCTATCGTGTGCCATGCGGTGCACCAGATGCGCCAGCGGTTCATCGTATTCCAGCAGCACGGGCGCAGAAAAACCGCGCAGCAGCGAGAGCACGGGCGGCGCGTCAATCTCCGTGAAATGCCAGGTGGCCTGCTCTTCTTCCAGCACCAGCAGGCGCGTGGTATCCGGGGCGGTGACGGGCGCATCCCCGGCCAGACGCAGGGCAAAATCGCTGCCATCGGGACGCAGCAGACCGACGGCCACCGGCAGCACCAGCGGCAGTTTTTCCGCCTGCCCGCGCGTGGGCGGCGTGCTTTGCGACAAGTGCAGCGTGGCGACCCGCGCGCCCGCGTCGTAGTGCAAGGACGCCCGCAGGCGCGGCGTGCCGGCCTGTTCGTACCAGCGGCGGAAACGCACAAAATCGACACCATTGGCGTCCGCCATGGCGGCGATGAAGTCGTCACAGGTGACGGCTTCACCATCGTGACGGCGAAAATACAAATCCATGCCGCGCCGGAAACCGTCGCGCCCGAGCAGCGTTTGCATCATGCGGATGACTTCGGCGCCCTTTTCATAGACCGTGGCGGTGTAGAAGTTGTCAATCGCCTGATACTGGTTCGGACGGATGGGGTGCGCCATCGGGCCGCTGTCTTCCGGAAACTGCACGGCGCGCAACACCTGCACGTCCTGAATGCGCTTGACGGCGCGCGCCGAGGCCATGGCCGCCTCGCCCGCCTCGCGCACGGCTTCGGCAAACTGGTCGGCGGAAAATTCCTGGTCGCGGAACACCGTCAGCCCTTCCTTCAAGGTGAGCTGGAACCAGTCGCGGCAGGTGACGCGGTTGCCCGTCCAGTTGTGGAAATATTCGTGCGCCACTACGGATTCGATGCGCGCAAAGTCGTCGTCCGTCGCCGTCTGCGGCGAGGCGAGCACATACTTGGCATTGAAGATGTTCAAGCCCTTGTTTTCCATCGCCCCCATGTTGAAATCCTGCACGGCGACAATCATGAAGCGATTCAAATCCAGTTCCAGCCCGAAACGCGCTTCATCCCAGCGCATCGCCTGAATCAGCGAATCGAGCGCATGGCGCGCACGCGCCGTGTTACCCGGCTCCACCCACGCTTGCAGCAACACTTCACGTCCGGAGGCCGTGTGCACACGCGCTTCCAGCGCTTCCAGCCGACCGGCCACGAGCGCGAAAAGATAGCTCGGCTTGGGGAACGGGTCTTGCCAGCAGGCGTAATGACGGCCATCGGGCAAATCGCCCGCTTCCACCAGATTGCCGTTGGCCAGCAGCACGGGGAAGGCCGCGCGGGCGGCGCGCAAGGTCACGTCATAGCAGGCCATCACGTCCGGACGGTCCGGAAAATACGTGATGCGCCGGAAACCCTGCGCCTCGCACTGTGTGAACAGCCCGCCGTTGGAGGCATACAGCCCCGAGAGGGTAAAGTTTTTCGCCGGATGAATGCGCGTTTCCACCACCACTTCTTTCTGCGGACGGCGCGCATCCAGCGGCAGTTCCAGACGGTGTTCATCGCGCGTATAGGCGCTCTCGTCCAGCTTCAGGCCATCGACCCACAGCCCCGTCAGTTCCAGGTCTTCGCCGTAGAGTTGCAGCGGCTCGGGTTCGGCAAAGCCCAGCGCGGGATTGCGCACGCATTGCAGCGTGGCGCGCACGCGCGTGCACTCAACATCCAGATCAAATTCCAGCGCGACGTGTTCCACCGTCCAGAACAGCGGACGGTAGTCAGAACGGCGGACAGTAGCGGCAATCGACGTCATGGCGGAAAGTTTGGCAAAAACCCGTTGGCAAAATGGCGGCTATGATACCCGGCACGGCGCAAGCCACACCACACAGCAACCGCACAGGCGGTCGTGCAGAAAGAGGCGGTCGCGGTCGATGAACGCCCACAAAAAGCCCGCACCGCAGGCAATCAGCGACAGCCACGCCAGCACATGACGCGCCAGCGCCTGACGCACAGAGGGGTTGCGCCCCGTAGCGCGGTCGACCACTTTCAGCCGCCAGGTCTGCATCGCCAGCGTTTGCCCGTGGCGCTGCCAGTACCAGACAAAATACAGACCAAAGGCCAGCAGCAAATCGAGCAACGCCACCTCGCCCGGCGGCGTCCATTGCAGGGTCATGCCCATGACCATCCACGGAAACAGCCAGCACACGGCGCCCACGCCAACGAGCAGCAGCAGCTCGTAGAGCATGGCGGCAAAGCGGCGGCGGAGGCTGGCAAGCTCACCGCTTTGGCGTGGCGCGGCCGACGGGTTCGCGGAATCCGAAGAAGAC
>JAFSWK010000209.1 GCA_017444505.1 Rhodocyclaceae bacterium
CAGCCCAGCCGCGCCCGTGGCAAACCTGCCGACTCGCTGGGCTTTCTGATTTCCAACCACAACATCCGCCGCGCCGCCTGGCAAGAGGTGGAAACCCTGCCGGAAGTCACCGTGCACTGCGACAAAACGGTGCGCAACGTACAGGTCGCCGCCGAACACGTCCATGTCACGCTTGACGATGGCTCTTCGCACCGCGCCCGCCTGATTGTCGCCGCCGACAGCCGCTTTTCCGACATCCGCCACCAGCTTGGCATCCCGGCGGACATGCACGATTTTGGCCGCACCGTCATCGTCTTCCGGATGCGTCACACCGAATCCAACGAACACACCGCCTTTGAATGCTTCCACTACGGGCGCACGCTGGCGCTGCTACCGCTGGAAGAAAAACTCACCAACTGCGTAGTCACGCTCGACAGCCAGTTGGCGGACGACTTCAACAAACAATCGCCTGAGATGCTCGCCGCCGAGATTGAAAAAATGCTCGAAGGCCGTCTGGGCACCATGACGCTGGCCAGCTCCCTGCACACCTACCCGCTCATCGGAATGCACGCCCGCCGCTTCCACGGCAAGCGCAGCGCGCTGGTGGGCGATGCCGCCGTCGGTATGCACCCGGTCACCGCGCACGGCTTCAACCTCGGCCTGAAAAGCGCCGCCCTGCTTGCCAAACTGCTCACCAACGCGCACCGCGCCGGGCGCGACATCGGCAGCGCCAGCCTGCTTGAAGGCTATACCGCGCGCCACATGCTGAGCACCCGCCCGATCTATCACGGCACCAATTTTGTCGTCAAACTCTTCACCAACGAAACGCCGCCCGCGCGCCTGCTGCGTCAATTTGTCGTGCGCGCCAGCGACCACCTGACGCCGCTGAAAAAACTCATCAGCCATCAACTCACGGGCTGACCATCTCTCCCCTGCCCGCAGCGCCCCTGGCCGCCATCTTGCAACCGCCCGTGCACAGCCGGGCGGACGAGGTTTTGCTGCGTTTTGTGCAAGAACTGCAAACCCAGGGGCACACCGTGCGCGGACTGGTGCAACTGGAACGCGCCGCGCCGCGCGACCCCGTCATCCTGCACGACCTGGCCACGGGGCGGCGTTTTACCATCTCGCAATCGCTAGGCGCAGGCTCCACCGCCTGCAACCTGAATCCGCACATGCTCGCCGAAGCCAGCGCCGTACTGCGCACCGCCCTGACTGAAACGCCGCCGCCCGCGCTCCTCACCCTCAACCGCTTCGGCCCGCAAGAAGCCGAAGGGCGCGGCCTGCGGCAAGAACTGGCCGACGCCGCCGTGCGCGGCATCCCCCTGCTCACCATCCTGAACCCGCGCTGGCTACCGCACTGGCGGCAATTCAGCGACGGCCAATCCTGCGAACTCATCCCCACGCTGGAAGCCCTGCGCCAGTGGTGGCAAGGCACGGCATGAGTGTCGGCCACTACGAAAACTTCCCCGTCGCATCCCTCCTGCTGCCGCGCGCGCTACGTGGCGCGGTGCAAACGCTCTACGCCTTCGCCCGCACCGCCGACGACCTTGCCGACGAAGGCAACGCCCCGCCTGAAGAACGCCTTGCCGCCTTGCACCGCCTGCAAGCGCACCTGAACGCCATCGCCGCTGATGCCCCGCTGCCGCAGGACGAATTCACCCCGCTGGCCGCGCGGCTGCGCGAAGTCATCCAGCAGCACGATTTACCGCTATCCGCCTGTGCAGATTTGCTCACCGCCTTCCGGCAAGATGTCACCACCACCCGCTACGCCAGTTTTCAGGAACTGCGCCACTACTGCCGCCACTCTGCCGACCCCGTAGGCCGCCTGCTGCTCGCCCTCTACCGCGCCGAAGGCACGCCGCAACAGCGGGAATGGTCAGACGACATCTGCACCGCCCTGCAACTCATCAACTTCTGCCAAGACGTTGCCATTGACCTGCAAAAAGGCCGCATCTACCTCCCACAAGACGAAATGGCGCAGCACGGCGTGCGCGAAGGCGATTTAACCGCCGCCCGCGTCACCCCCGCATTTCAGCGCCTGCTGGAAGCCCAGCTTGCCCGCGCCGAAGCCATGATGCGCGCTGGTGCCCCGCTTGCCCGGATACTTCCCGGACGCATCGGCTGGGAACTGCGCCTGATTGTGCAAGGCGGGCTAACCATCATCGAACGCATCCGCGCCGCAGACTACGACGTTTTCCACCACCGTCCCACCCTGCGCCCCCGCGACTGGGCACGCATGTGCGCCCGCGCCGTGTTTGCCTATCCCGCGCAGAGCTGACGTCCACGTCGCCTTTGGCTTTCCGGCTTCGGCTGGCGAAACGATGTTTCGCTAAGCTCCGCTTCCCCACCGCGTCGTGCGCACAAAAAACCCCCGCTTGCGCGGGGGTTTGCGTTGTGGGTAGCGCGATTGCGCAATCAGGGTTCGATGACGTACTTACCCGGGGCGGGGACGATTTCGGGGTATTTTGCGGTGGCCGCAGGACGGGCGGCAACCATGGCTCCAGCCTTGGGCTTGAGCCAGGCCATCCAGTCTTCCCACCAGCTGCCGGCAATAACGTCGGTGTTTTGCTGCCAGTGATCGGCATCCATCGCGGTGTCAATGTTCGCGGCGCGGTAGGTGCGCTTGGGCGGATTGACCGGCGGGTTGAGAATGCCCAGGATGTGACCAGAGCTGGAAAGCACAAAACGACGATCCGCAGTGACGTGGTTCATGGTGCGGAATACCTGCTTCCACGGCGCGATGTGGTCGTCTTCCGTGGCGACACTGTAGAGCGGCTGGGCAATGTTGCCGAGGTTGATCGGCTCGCCCGCGACAGTGAGCGAGTCGGGCTGGATGAGACGGTTGTGCAGGTAGAGTTCGCGCAAATACCATTTGTGCATGGCGGCAGGCATGCGGGTGCAGTCCATGTTCCAGTAGAGCACGTCAAACGGCATGGGCGTCTCGCCATACAGCCAGCCGTGGACGACGTAGTGCCAGATCAGGCTGTTGGAACGCAGCAGACGGAAGGTGACGGCCATGTCTTTGCCGTCCAGATAGCCGTCCGCATCCATCTTGCGGCAGAGGTAGTCGATGGAAGATTCGTCAATGAAGACTTCAATGTCGCCAGGGGCAGAGAAGTCGGTGAGGGTGGTAAACAGCGTCCAGCTCGCTACGGGCTGCTCTTTCGGGCTGAACTTGCTGTTCGCCCAAGCCATGTAGGTGGACAGCGCCGTGCCGCCAATGCAGTAGGCGGCAGCGTGCACTTGCTTGGCGCCCGTGAATTGACGCGCCGTCTGCACGATGAAATCAATGCCGTCGGTGATGTAGGAATCAAACGTGGTGGCACGCATGGAGGCGTCCGGGTTCTTCCAGCTGGTGATGAAGACGTCAAAACCCTGATTGAGCAGCCAGGCGACCATGCTGCGCTTGGGCGTCATGTCCAGCACGTAGAATTTGTTGATCCACGGCGTGACAATGACGATGGGCTCAGAGTGCACTTCCTTGGCCGTGGGCGCGTAGTGGATGACTTCCAGCAGCTTGTTGCGGGCAACCACCGAGCCGGGCGTGACGGCAAGGTTTTCACCGACCTTGAATTTGCTGAGATCGGTCATGCGCACGTTGCCCACCGCAGCGTCGGTGAGGAATTGCTTGAAGCCGTTGAGCAGACTTACGCCGTGACTTTCCATCGCCAGGCGCAGCGCCACCGGGTTGGTAAACAGGAAGTTGGTGGGGGCAACCATGTTCAGCCACTTGCGCCACCAGAAGGCGGCCTTGCGGCGCTCGGCATCCGAAATGCCGGGCGTGGCGTAGAGCATGTCTTGCAGGGTGTGGGTGTAGGCAAGATAGACTTCTTTCACCAGATCCCAGCCGGCAGCTTCCGTCCAGACCGGGTCGGCAAAGCGGTTGTCATCCGGGTGGGGACGAATCGGGTCTTCACTGTCCAGCCCCATCATGCGCGAGCAGAAATGCTGTTGCAGACGCCAGATTTCGGAGTTGAGCAGGGCAACATGACGGGAAAGCTCTTGCGGGTGCATGAGCCAGGCGGTGAAGGCGTGGGCAATCGGCATGCTCATGCCGATGGGGTCCAGAGAGGTGCCCATGTCGCGCGGCCAGTCGGTGAGTTCGTGCCACAGTTCCAGACCGTGGGCGGCCAGTTGGGTGTTTTTGTGGGAGAGACTGTCAGGGGCGTGCATTTCCATGGCTACATGCTCCAAGCAAGTGTGGCTAAAGATGCGCATGTTCCCTTATTTTTGGGCGCTTTGCGCAAGTTATTTCAAATTGTGTTGATTTTGGATAAAAGATTGTGCGCGAACCTTTAGCGCACAGCGCCCGGCGGCGGCAGGGCGGCGTGGTGTTCGGCAGGGTCGATGCTGCGTACCCATTCGCGCCAGAAGCCGACCAGCAGCGCCATGAGCACGGGGCCGATAAACAGGCCGACCAGCCCCATCGTTTGCACGCCGCCAACGAGGCCAAAAAAGGTGGGCAGGAAGGGGAGCTTGACCGGGCCGCCGACCAGCCGCGGACGCAGGGTTTTGTCGACAATGAATAGTTCAAAACTGCCCCAGGCAAACAGGCCAATGCCGGCGGCAACCTTGCCCGAGCCGATGAGGTAGATGGAGACCAGCGTAAACGAGAGCGGCGCACCACCCGGTATCAGCGCCATGAAGCCGGTGGCGGCACCAAGCAAAATGGGCGAGGGCACGCCGGCAATCCAGTAGGCCGTGCCGAGAACCACGCCTTCGCCGACCGCTATCAGACCCATGCCGGTGACAGTGGCGCTGACCGTGGCGGGGATGACGCGCGAGAAACGCTGCCAGTGCGTGGGCAGCAGGCGTTCGCCAACGCGGTCAATCTGGCGCACCAGCACGCCGCCGTCTTTGTAGACAAAAAACAGCGTGATGAGCATGAAGAGCAGCGAGAGCGCAATGCTGACAAAACGGCTGGTGGCGGTGAGTACGGTGCGGTAGATGTTGCCGATGTGCTCGCCACTGATGATTTCAAACCATTGCGCCAGTTCCTGCGGGGCACCGAGGTGTTTGTCCCAGTAACTGGCCAGATGCGTGCCGATGCCGGGCAGCGAGGCAATCCATTTCGGCGCCGGGCTGCCGTAGGTGTTGGCGTGCTGCACCCAGAGGATGAAACCTTGCGCTTCGCTCAGGGCAAAGAGCAGGGCGATGCCCAGCGGCAGGATGATGGCCAGAATGACGACCAGCAGCGCAATGCTGGCGGCAAGCGGTGTGCAGCCCCGGCAACGGCGCAGCAGGCGGCGGTATAACGGCCAACTGGCCAAGCCGATAATCAGCGCGGCAAGGACAGGCACCAGAAAGCCGTGAAAGAAATAGACTGCGGTCGCAAGAATGAGCAGCAATAAAACCCGCAGGGCGAAGGAAGATTGCAGCAGGGGCATGAAGGCGGCGGCGGCAGGGGTCAGAACAGGCAGGGGCGAATCATAGCATTCGCCCTTTTGCGGCAGGCGGCTTTACGGGTGGACTTCTGGCAGCAGGCGGGCGAAGTGGCGACACAGAACGGGCGCGACGGCCTGCGGTGAGGCTGCCACACCTTGCGCGGCCAGCGAGGTGGTTTGCAGGCCGGAATAGCCGCAGGGGTTGATGTTGTTGAACGGGGTCAAGTCCAGGTCGCAGTTGATGGCCAGCCCGTGATAGCAAACACCTTGCCGGATGCGCAGACCGAGGGCGGCGATTTTGCTGCCGTCGGGCAGATAGACGCCGGGGGCACCGTCTTTGCGGCAGCCGTCCAGCCCGTGTTCGGCCAGCGTCTGGATGATGGCTTCTTCGATGAGATGCACCAGTTCGCGCACTTTCAGGCCGCGCCGGGGCAAGTGCAGCAGGGTGTAGCAGACGAGCTGGCCGGGGCCGTGGTAGGTGATTTGTCCGCCACGGTCGATGGGAATCAGGGGGATGTCCGGGTCGGGCGCGAGCAGGTGTTCGCGCCGCCCGGCCTGACCGAGGGTGTAGACCGGCGGGTGTTGCAGCAGCCAGAGTTCGTCGTCGGCCTCTTCGCTGCGCGTGCGGACAAAATCACGCATCGCGGCCAGCGCGGGCAGATAGGGGATGAGGCCGTCAAAACTGCGCTGCACAAGGTGGTTTGCCAGCGGCGCAGCAGGCGGCAGCGGCAGCGCCGTCATAACACGATTTTGACCATCGGGTGCGCGGTAAGCGCGCGGTAGAGGCCGTCGAGCTGTGCCTGCGAGGTGGCGCGGATGGTGCAGGTGAGCGACAGATAATTGCCGTTGGCCGAGGGGCGCATTTTGACGCGGGACGGGTCGTAATCGGGGGCGTGTTCGCAGACCAGCGCGGTGATGGTCTGGGCAAATTCATCATGGCGTGCGCCCATGATTTTGAGCGGAAAATCACAGGGAAATTCCAGCAGGGAAGGGGGCGCGGCGCTCATGCGGGTGCGCTTACAGGGATTTGAACCACATGATGAGCGAATCCCAGGTGCGCCCGAACCAGCCGGCAAGCTCGACTTCGTTGAGCGCCACGACCGGCCAGGAGCCGATGGATTGCCCGTCCAGCGTGAGGGAGAGGGTGCCGATTTCCTGCCCTTTGCGAATCGGGGCAAGCACGGGCTGCACACTGGTGAGACGGGGCTGGAGCTTGCCGGCTTCGCCTTTGGGCAGGGCAAGAATCAGCGGTTTTTCAAACCCGGCGGCCACTTCGTTGCTCGTCCCTTTCCAGACCTGAAAACGCGCCAGCGGCTGGTCGGCATCATAGACTTTGGCGGCTTCATAGAACTGGAAGCCGTAGTTGAGCAGCTTGAGCGATTCTTGCGCACGAACGTTTTCGCTGCTGGTGCCCAGCAACACAGAAATCATGCGGTGGTTGCTGCGGTTGGCCGAGGCGACCAGACAATAGCCGGCGCTGTTGGTGTGGCCGGTTTTCATGCCGTCGACGGTGGCATCACGCCACAGAAGAAGGTTGCGGTTGGGTTGCGTGATTTTATTGTAAGTAAATGATTTTTCCGAATAATATTTGTATTCTTCGGGGAAGTCGCGGATGATGGCGGCGGCCAGTTTGGCGAGGTCCTTGGCGGTGGTGTAGAGCTGTGGGTCGGGCAGGCCGTTGGCGTTGGTGTAGTGGGTGTTTTCCAGCCCGAGGCGCTTGGCGCTTTCGTTCATCAGGTGCACGAAGGCTTCTTCCGTGCCCGCGACGAGTTCGGCCAGCGCGACGCAGGCATCATTGCCAGATTGAATAATCATGCCGCGAATGAGCTGCTCGACCGTCACCGGCATTCCCGGCTTGATGAACATGCGCGAGCCTTCTTGCCGCCAGGCGTGTTCGGATACATCGACTTGCTGGTCGAGCTTGATTTTGCCTTCCTTGAGCGCGCCAAAAACAATGTAGGCGGTCATCAGCTTGGTGAGCGAGGCCGGTTCCAGCCGCTCGTCGCCTTTTTCGCTGACGAGGAACTGGTTCGTGGTCTGGTCGTACAACACCCACGCTTTGGCGGCCAGCGTCGGCGGCGGCACTTGCGCAGCAGCGCAAGCGCAGGAGAAGAGGGCAAACAGCGAGGCGAGAATCAGACGCGTGAAAACAGTCATGGCGGATGGTCGTCAGGCGGGAAAAGGGCGCAATGATAACGCGATTGGCGCGCTTCGGTTAGCGCTCAACCACAAATGGTTGCAAACCCAGCGCTTGCCCGATGCTGGGCAAGTGGTGCAGGGCTTCTTCGCGGCTGGCGAAGGGGCCGACCTGTACGCGCGTGTGTGCGCCGGCCTGTTCGGTGCGCACCAGGGTGGCCAGCGAGCCAAGCGTGGCGCGGGCGCGGTTGGCCAGCGACTGCGCGGCTTCGGGCGAGGAAAAGGCGCCGAGCTGGATGAAGGTGCCGCGCTGCATGGCCGGTAGCGCTGCGCCGGCCATGCCCGTCATCGCCGGCGCAGGCGGCGTGGCCGGCGCGGGCGGCGAAATGGGCGTCAGCGCGACTGCCGAGGGCGCGTCCGGCGCGGCGGCGGGAATATCCGCGGGCAATGTGGTCATCTGGATGGTTTGCGGTGCGCCCACCGGGGTGTGCATCGGCGCGGGGGCAGCGGCGGGCTGGGGCGTGGTGTGGATGGGCGTCGACACCGTGGGGGCGGGCGGCGCGGCGGCTTGCCCGGCGGCAATGGGCGTGCCAATGGGGACGGCGGGCGAGGGCGGGGCGTCAATCAGCGGTTCGATTTCAATGCTGGCGGGCGGACGGACAGGCACCGGCGGCAGCGTGGCGACGAAGGGGTCGGGCGGCGGGGCAACCGGCGCGCTTTGCGCCGCGCCCACATTGCGCGCAGCGTTGTTGGCCAGGCGAATTTCGTCGGGCAGGATGGCTTCGACTTCCACGGGCGCGCTGCCGCTGTTGACGTAGCCGAGACGGTAGGCGGCAACATAGGACAAGTCCATGATGCGGTTGTGCAGGAAGGGGCCGCGGTCATTGACGCGCACCACGACGCTGCGCCCATTGTTGAGGTTGGTCACACGGGCGTAGCTGGGCAGCGGCAAGGTGGGGTGGGCGGCAGTCATGGCAAACATGTCGTAGCGCTCTCCGCTGGACGTGGTGTTGCCGTGAAATTTCTTGCCGTACCAGCTCGCCGTGCCGCGTTCGCGGTAAGGACGAAAGTCTGTGAAGGGTACGTAGTGCTTGCCCATCACGGTGTAGGGGCGCAGGGTGTTGCGGTTCAGTGGTTCGATGCGCGGTACGGCGTCGGGCACTTTGTCCAGATCGACGGGGATGTAGTCCGCCGGGCCATCATCCTTGTAATAGCCACCGCCGCCGCTGCTTTTGCCGCCGCCGGTGCGCGAGGGGGCGCTGCCGCAGGCGGTGAGCAGTGCGGCGGCCAGCAGTGCCAGAACGCGAGGATGCAGCAGGCGGGCGAGGGGACGATGGGCGGTGAAAGTCATGGTGCGGCTAACCCTGTGCGATGAGGCGGCTGTGGTGGCGGATGTTCATCAACAGTCCGACGGCAATGCACAAGGATACAAGAGAAGTGCCGCCATAGCTGATAAAAGGCAGCGGCACACCCACCACCGGCAGGATGCCACTGACCATGCCCATGTTGACGAAGGCGTAGGTGAAGAAAATCATCGTGATGGCACCGGCCAGCAGCCGCCCGGCAAAGGTGGTGGCGGTGGCGGTGAAGGTCATGCCGCGGCCAATCAGCAGTATGTAGAGTGCAATCAGGACAAGCACGCCGACGAAGCCAAATTCTTCACACAGCACGGAGAAGATGAAGTCGGTGTGGCGTTCCGGAATGAAGGCCAGGTGGGTTTGCGTGCCTTGCAGCCAGCCTTTGCCCCACATGCCGCCCGAGCCGATGGCGATGGTCGACTGGATGACGTGAAAACCGCGCCCGAGCGGGTCTTGCGAGGGGTCGAGCAGGGTGCAGATGCGCTGTTTCTGGTATTCGTGCAGCACGACCCAGTCAAATTCCGGGACGCAGAGGATGTCGCCAAAACCGATGATGGCCAGCAGTCCGCCGACGGCCAGCAACACCGCCGGGATGATGAGTTTCCAGGGCAGACCGGCGAAAAAGATGACGTACAGGCCGGCAGCCGTGACCAGCAGGGCGGTGCCCAGGTCAGGCTGCATGGCAATCAGCGCGACGGGAATGCCCAGCAACACAAAGGCGATAATGAAATCATGCGCGCGCAGGGCGTTTTCGCGTTGCTGGAAATACCAGGCCAGCGCCAGCGGCACGGCCAGTTTCATCAGCTCGGAAGGCTGGATGCGGGTAACACCAATATCCAGCCAGCGGCGCGCGCCCTTGGAAACATCGCCAAACAGGGCGACGGCAATCAGCAGCAAGACTCCCAGCAGGTAGAGAATCGGCGCGATGCGCACGATGTGGCGCAGCGGGATGACGGCAGTGGCCAGCATCAACACCAGCGCCAGCGCGATATGGGTTTGCAGCGATTCGAGGCGCTCGGGGCCGGCACTGACAATCATCGTCCAGCTTATCGCCAGCAGTGCGAGCACGACGCCAAACAGCCAGGGGTCGGTGACCCGCAACAGCGTGCGCAGCCACGCCATGGGGGTGAAAAAGCGGGTTTCGTCGGAAAAGGGCAGGGCGTTCGGACTCATTGTGCCGGGGGCGTTTGTGCGGGGGCGGCGGCGACATCGGTGGCTTGTGCCGCATCGTCATCTTGCGAACCGAGCAGATGGTAATCCATGACCTGACGGGCAATGGGGGCGGCAGAAACGCTGCCGAAGCCGCCGTTTTCTACCAGTACGGCCAGCACAATCTGCGGGTCTTGCGCGGGCGCGAAACCGATGAACCAGGAGTGGTCGCGCAGCCGTTCGCTGATGCGCCCGGCGTTGTAGCGCTGCCCGTGCAGCGAGAAGACTTGCGCCGTGCCGGTTTTGCCACCCGCCGAGTACGGCGCGCCGCGAAACGCCGTTTTCGCCGTGCCCAGACGGGTGACGTCGGCCATCGCGCCCAGTACGGTGGAAACGTTGCGTTTGCGCAGCTTGATGGTGCGCATCGGTTCGGGTTCTACAGGACGGCGCTCGCCGGTGCGCGAATCAATGATGTTCTTGACCAGATGCGGACGATACATGACGCCGTAATTGACCAGCGCGGCCAGCGCATTGGCCATTTGCAGCGGGGTGTAGGCGTTGTAGCCCTGACCGATGCCTACCGAGAGCGTCTCGCCGCCGAACCAGGTTTGCTGCTCCGGTTTCTTGAAACGCTTGCGCTTCCATTCCGGCGAGGGCAGTACGCCTTCGGCCTCGCCGCTGATGTCGATGCCGGTGCGGTGGCCGAAGTCAAACGGGCGCATGAATTTGGCAATGGCGTCAATGCCGAGGTCTTGCGCGAGCTGGTAGTAGAAAATGTTGCAGGAGTAGGTGAGGCTGACGTGGATGTTGACGCCGGTCTGACACTTGGATTTGCTGTCGTAATAGGTGTGGCCGGCAAAGCTGAAATAGCCCTGACGGCTGAAATACTGCCCCGGCGAGCGACGCCCGGTTTCCAGACCAGCCATCGCCATGAAGGGCTTGAAGGTGGAGCCGGGCGGGTAGGCGCTGTAGATGGCGCGGTTCAAGAGCGGGTGGTCGGGCGAGTCGGAAAGCGCACGCCAGCTTTGCGTGGAAATGCCTTCAATGAATTCGTTGGGGTCGAAACTGGGCAAGGAAACCAGCGCCAGAATGCCGCCGGTTTTCGGGTCGATGGCGACCAGCGCGCCGCGCCGCCCGGCGAAGGCGGCTTCGGCGACTTTCTGCAATTCGATGTCCAGCGTCAGTTCCAGGTCGTTGCCGGGCTGCGCTTCGGTGCTGGAGAGCGAACGCATCGCCCGCCCGCCGGCGTTGATTTCCACCTGCTCAAAGCCCGTGGTGCCGTGCAGCTCTTTTTCGTAGCTTTCTTCCAGCCCGCTTTTGCCAATGTATTCGGAACCGCGATAGTTGGCGGTATCGTTGTTTTCGTTGATTTTTTCCAGGTCGCGGTCGTTGATGCGGCCAATGTAGCCAATGACGTGGGCGGTGTGCACGCCTTCGGGATAATCGCGGAACAGCCGCGCCTGCACTTCCACGCCGGGAAAACGGTAGCGCCGGGCGATGATGCGGGCAACTTCTTCGTCCGTGAGGTGCGTGCGGATGGGCACGCTTTCAAAATATTTGCTGTCTTTGAGCTGGCGGTAAAAACGCCGGCGGTCACGTTCTTCGATGGTCACGATGCGCGAGAGGCGATCGATGGTGGCATCCATGTTCTTGACCAGCGAAGGGTTGATTTCCAGCGTGTAGGCCGAATAATTGCGCGCCAGCTCACGCCCTTTGGCGTCCCGAATGACGCCACGGTTGGGCACAATGGGCAGCAGCGCCATGCGGTTGCCTTCGGCGCGGGCGTGGTAGTGGTCAAAGCGCACGACTTGCAGGAAATACAGCCGCGCCACCAGCACGCCGAAACAAATCAGCACGAACAACATGGCCACCGTGGCGCGGCGGCGGAAGCGGGCAAGGAGTTGTCCGGGGTGCGGAAATTCGGTCATCGCGGGCGCTCTCGCTCAGATGGGGCGGTGATCATCGCGGTCTTCCGGTTGATACTGCGGCCAGAGCAGCAACAGACTGAGCGCCGGCCAGAGCAGCGCGCCGGTAATGGGGGCGAGAAAATACGTCCAGCCGGGGAACGAATCTCCGGCAATGAGACGCACGACGGTCATCACCACCTGCGTGATGAACAGCATGGGCAGGATGTGCAACGCCTGCTGGCGGGGCGGAAACCACAGGATGCGACGGGCAAAGGTGTGCGCCATGTGACTGAGCAAGACGTAGGCCAGCGCGTATTGTCCCATCGCCGCGCCGTGGCCGATGTCGACGAGCAGACCCAGCAGGAAGGCTTTGTCCAGCCCGACGAGCTGCGGCTGGCGGATGCTCCAGAAACACAGCGTCAGCGCCATCCAGTCCGGCCAGCCCGCCAGACGGCTGACCGGGATGTAGCTCAAGATGAGCGCTACCAGCAGGCTGGCGTCAATAAACCAGGGCTGCGGCGGGCGAAGGATGCGGTCGGAAAGGTTGGTCGATTGCATGATGGCGGAGTTTAGCGCCCGGCGCTGTCAGCATTGGGTTGTTCGGTCGGTTTCTCGCCGGCTTCGGCAGCTTCGGCAGCGGCGGGTTTTTTGTCGGAAGAGGCGGCTTTTTTGCCCGCGCCGTTCTTGCCTTTCGGCTTGTCTTTGGCCTTGCCTTTGTCTTTTGGCTTGTCCGGCGTGGCCTGCGGGCTGGCAGGCGCTTGCGCGCCTTCGCTGTTTGCAGCGGGTGCGGCGCCGTTTCCGGTTTTGCCAGCGTCCTTGCTTTTGTTCTTGCTGCTGTCTTTGTCTTGTGCGCCGGGCGTTGCGGTGGGTTTGGGCGGCACCAGCTGTTCGAGCGGCGGTTCAATGGCGCTGGCCGGGTCTGGCAGCGGTGGAGCCGGTTCGGCACGCCCCAGCACCAGCACCTGCGTGGCACGTTCCACATGCCCCAGCGGTTCGCACTGAATGCGCAGGAAAGCATCGGCAGGGGTGACGGAGGTGACCCGCGCCACCGGCAGACTGGGGACGAATACGCCGTCCAGCCCCGAGGTAATCAGTTCATCGCCGACTTCCACATCGGAGCCGATGGGGATGAAGCGCAGCTCCAGCGAGCCGTCGCCATTGCCAAAGAGTACGCCGCGCAGCCCGTTGCGCGCGACCTTGATGGCAATGGCCTGATCCTTGTCGGTGAGCAGCGTGACTTCGGTTTGCGCCGGATAGGCGCGCGTGGCCTGACCGATGACACCGGAAGCATCCAGCACCGCGAAGCCCGATTCAATGCCGTCGGCGGCACCACGGTTCAGGATGACCTTGCGTGAAAACGGGTCCGGCGCGTCATAGAGGACTTCCGCCGCCACCGCACGGCTTTGCACGCTCTGCGCCATGCCCAGCAGGTTGCGCAGTTCCTGGTTTTCGCGCTCTACCTGCGCAAAGCGCAATAGCTGCTGCGCCTGTTCCACTTCCTTGCGGCGCAGTTCGGCATTTTCCGCCTGCACGCTCACCAGCGTGCCAAAGTAGGTGCTGGCCGAGCGCGCCAGGTCAGCCGGTGCGGCGGCGATGACTTGCAGCGGATAGGTGACCACCGAGAGCGTGTGGCGCACCATTTCGAGATAGCGATAATGCAAATCGGCCACCAGCATGAGCAGACACAGCACGACGTAACACATCAGACGGACGTGAGACGACGGCGAGGCTTGCCGGGAAAAGACGGGTTGAGGGGGCGATTGCAGTGAAGACATGCACGACACACAGAAGAGCCGGTCTGCGCTGCTGTTCTATGCGCAGCGCCCGCGCACGATGGCGCGGGCGGGGTCAAAAGAAGGAAACGACGGACGCGCCGCAGGCGCAGCGGCGTTTATTCCGGCGAGAAAATGGAGCCGAGTTTATCCATTTTTTCCAGCGCCGTGCCGCAGCCGCGCGCCACGCAGGTCAGCGGGTCATCGGCCACACACACGGGCAGGCCGGTTTCTTCGCGCAGCAGCAGGTCAAGGTCGGCCAGCAGCGCGCCGCCGCCGGTCAGCACCATGCCGCGTTCGGCAATGTCCGCGCCCAGTTCGGGCGGGGTTTGTTCCAGCGCAATCTTGACGGCAGAAACCACCTGGTTGAGCGGTTCCGAGACGGCTTCCAGCACTTCGTTGCTGGAAATGGTGAAACTGCGCGGAATGCCCTCGGCCAGGTTGCGCCCGCGCACTTCGATTTCGCGCCGTTCCGTGCTGGGGAAGGCCGAGCCGATTTCTTTCTTGATGTTTTCCGCCGTGGTTTCCCCAATCAACATGCCGTAGTTGCGGCGGATGTAGTTGACGATGGATTCATCAAACTTGTCGCCACCGACGCGCACCGAGCCGCTATACACCATGCCGCCCAGCGAGATGACGCCCACTTCGGTGGTGCCGCCGCCAATATCGACGACCATCGAGCCGGTGGCGTCCGACACCGGCAGACCGGCGCCAATGGCCGCCGCCATCGGTTCTTCAATCAGATACACCTGACGGGCACCGGCAGCCACAGCGGAATCGCGGATGGCGCGCCGTTCCACCTGCGTGGAGCCGCACGGCACGCAGATGATGATGCGCGGGCTGGGCGAGAACATGCGCGAATCGTGCACCTTTTTGATGAACTGCTTGATCATCTGTTCGGTGACGACAAAATCGGCAATCACGCCGTCTTTCATCGGGCGGATGGCGGTGATGTTGCCCGGCGTTTTGCCCAGCATCTGCTTGGCGGCGCTGCCGACGGCCTGAATCGAACGCTTGGCGTTGGGGCCGCCTTCGGTGCGGATGGCGACCACCGACGGTTCATCCAGCACGATGCCTTTGCCGCGCACGTAAATCAGCGTGTTGGCAGTGCCAAGGTCGATGGCCAGGTCGGAAGAAAAATAGGAACGCAAGAAACCAAACATGAGAAATCTTTCCTGATTGCTGACAGGGACGGAAAACGCCGCGCCGTGCGCGGCAGTGTGTCTGAGGGGCAAAAAACGCAGTATTATAAACCACGAATCCGAAAGTCTTTGTGCAGTTTTTCTTCCCGCCGTCAATTATGTCGCTTTCCCACGCAGACCTTCGCCGCCTCGGGCGGCTTGCCAAACTGGCGCTGGATGAACACCAGCTCGCCGCGCTCAACACCCAGCTGGACAACATCCTGCACCTCGTCGACGAGATGCAGGCGGTAGATACCCGCGATGTCGCGCCGATGAGCCACCCGCTGGAACTCACCGCCCGCCTGCGCGCCGACGCACCCAGCGAACCCGACCGGCGCGATGCCTTCCAGCAGGTTGCGCCGCAGGCCGAGTCTGGCCTCTATCTCGTTCCCAAAGTCATTGAATAAGTTACCTTTCTGTCGCCATGATTGACGCTTCCGTTGCCGAACTGCGCCAGGCGCTGGACGCCCGCAAGGTGTCCGCCACCGAACTGGCGCACCTGTTTTTGAACCGTATCGACGCGCACGATGCGGCCATCCATGCCTTTATTACCGTCGACCGCGAAGGCGCGCTGGCCGCCGCTGCCGCTGCCGATGAACGGCTGGCGCGCGGCGAGCGTGCGCCGCTGCTGGGCATTCCGTTTGCCCATAAAGACATTTTCTGCACCGAGGGCGTGCGCACCACTTGCGGCTCGAAAATGCTGGAAAACTTCATCAGCCCGTATGACGCGCACGTCGTCACGCTGCTGAAAGAAGCCGGTGCGGTCAGTCTGGGCAAGCTCAATCTCGATGAGTTTGCGATGGGGTCGAGCACCGAAACCTCGTATTTCGGCGCCACACACAACCCGTGGCGCGCGGGCTACGTGCCGGGCGGCTCGTCTGGCGGCTCGGCGGCGGCGGTCGCGGCGCGTCTCGTGCCGCTGGCCACCGGCACGGATACCGGCGGTTCGGTGCGCCAGCCTGCTGCGTTTTGCGGCATCACCGGCATCAAGCCCACCTATGGCACGGTCAGCCGTTACGGCATGATTGCCTACGCTTCGTCCTGCGACCAGGGCGGCGCGTTTGGCGCCAGCGCGCAAGACTGCGCCGCGCTGCTGGAAGCGATGAGCGGCTTTGACGAACGCGATTCCACCAGCCTGAACCGCCCCGCGCCGCAGTTGCGTGCCGCGCTGGACGCCGCGCCGCAGGATGCCGCCCGCCCGCTGGCCGGTTTGCGACTGGGCGTGCCAGTGGAGTTTTTCCGCGACGGTCTGCATCCGGATGTCGTCCGCGCGCTTGGTGACGCGCGCCGCCAGTACGAGGCGCTGGGCGCGCAGTGCGTGGAAATTTCGCTGGAACACGCCGCGCGGCTGGCGATTCCCGCCTATTACGTGCTCGCTTCCGCCGAAGCGTCCAGCAACCTTTCGCGTTACGACGGCGTGCGCTACGGCCACCGCGCCGCCGACTATGACGATCTGGACAGCATGTATTGCAACAGTCGCTCCGAAGGCTTTGGCGCCGAAGTGCGTCGCCGCATCCTGATTGGCGCCTACGTGCTCTCGCATGGTTATTACGACGCTTACTACCTGCAAGCGCAGCGCCTGCGTCGCCTGATTGCGCAAGATTTCCGCGCCGCCTTTGAACGCTGCGACCTCATTTTTGCCCCCGTCTCGCCCACACCGGCGTGGAAAATCGGCGAAAAGGCTGACGACCCCGTCGCCATGTATCTGGCCGACATTCACACGCTGGCGGTGAACCTCGCCGGTCTGCCCGGTCTGTCGCACCCTTGCGGTTTTTCGGAGGAAGGGCTGCCCATCGGGGCGCAGCTTATCGGCCCGCACTTTTCCGAAGTCCGCCTGCTGGAAGTCGCCCACCGTTTTCAGCAAAACACCGACTGGCACTGCCGCCGTCCCGTTCTTTCCGCCGCCTGAGCCTGCATCCACATGAACCGCACCGCACAATCCGACTGGGAAGTTGTCATCGGCATCGAGACCCATGTGCAACTCAATACCGCCTCCAAAATCTTTTCCGGCGCGCCGACCACTTTCGGCGCTGAGCCGAACCGGCAAGCCTGCGCGGTCGACCTGGCGCTGCCCGGCGTGCTGCCGGTGTTGAACCGTGGCGCCGTCGAGCGCGCCATCCGCTTCGGTCTGGGCATTGGCGGCGAAGTGGCCGCGCGCAGCATTTTTGCGCGCAAAAACTATTTTTATCCTGACCTGCCCAAAGGTTATCAAATCAGCCAGTTTGAAGCGCCCGTGGTCATCGGCGGCAGCGTGCGGTTTCGTGTTGGCGAAGGCGAAGCCGCGTATGAAAAAACCGTGCGCCTGACCCGCGCGCATCTGGAAGAAGACGCCGGCAAAAGTCTGCACGAAGATTTTCAGGGCATGAGCGGCATTGACTTGAACCGCGCCGGCACGCCGCTGCTGGAAATCGTCTCGGAACCCGACATGCGCAGCGCCGCCGAGGCTGTCGCATACGCCCGCACGTTGCACGCGCTGGTGCGCTGGATTGATATTTGCGACGGCAACTTGCAGGAAGGCTCGTTCCGCTGTGACGCCAACGTCTCGGTGCGTCGCCGGGGTGATGAACAACTCGGCACCCGCCGCGAAATCAAGAATCTCAACTCCTTCCGCTTCTTGCAGGAAGCCATCGAAGCGGAAATCCGCTGGCAGATTGAAACGCTGGAAGACGGCGGCCAGGTGCAGCAAGCCACCGTGCTGTTTGATGAAACCGTGGGCGAAGTGCGCGTGATGCGCACCAAGGAAGACGCGCACGACTACCGCTATTTCCCCGACCCGGACTTGCTGCCGCTGGAAATTGATGACGACTGGGTCGCCCGCGTGCGCGCTGAGATGCCCGAACTGCCCGCAGCGATGGCGCAGCGTTTTACCGACGAATACGGCTTGTCGGGCGCGGACGCCAGCGTGCTCACCGCCTCGCGCGAGCAGGCGGCGTATTTTCAGGACTGCGTGCAGGCCGCAGGCAGCGCGCTGGCCAAGCCCTGCGCCAACTGGGTGATGGGCGAGCTGGCCGCGCGGCTCAACCGCACCGAAACCGCCATTGCAGATGCCCCCGTGCGCCCCGTGCAACTGGCCGGACTGGTGCAGCGCATTCAGGACGGCACGATTTCCAACAACACCGGCAAAAAGGTGTTTGAAGCCCTGTGGAACGGCGAAGGCGCGGATGCCGACGCCATCATCGCCGCCAAGGGCTTGAAGCAGGTTTCGGACGCCGGTGCGATTGAAAAGATGATTGACGACGTGCTCGCCGCGAACCAGAAATCGGTCGACGAATTCCGCGCCGGCAAGGAAAAGGCGTTCAACGCCTTGGTCGGCCAGGTAATGAAAGCCAGCCGTGGCCAGGCCAACCCGGCGCAGGTCAACGAACTGCTGCGCCGCAAACTGGGCGCGTAAGGCACGCAAACCTCACAACGCAACAGGCCGCCCGTTAAGGGCGACGACATGGGGACGGTAAAAAATCACCGCCGTCTGTTACGCGCACGCGGCGGGTGCGGCGTGGCATGTTATGGGGGGCGGTGCGTTCACAACCGTTTCGGGGCGAAAAATTTCTTCCCACGTCGCCGCTCTGCCGTCGGCAGACCGGCTTCCGGCTCGTTCAAACAAAGCGATGCTTTGTTTGGCCTCGCCCCCTACCGGATGGCGTTGCCGCAATCACCGTTTTTTGTGCGCGCGGCGTTTCCGTTAGCACGATGCGGTAGGGGCTTGATTTATCAAGCCCAAAACGGTTGCAGGTGCGCCGTGGCGGATGACGGGGCACAACGGGGGGCGGCGGGGCATGTAATGGGCTGCGGTGATGGGGGATACGCGGCGGGCGCGATGAATCGCGCCCCTACCCGTTTGGTCATGTCATAACCGTATGTTTTTGTGCGCACAATGCGGGCGGGGGGAACGGTAGGGGCAAATAATCATTTGCCCCTATGCGGTTACAGAACAAACCGCAGCATGTTCCCTGTCAAGTGCCCTCATTGCGATTGTTGCCTGCGGCGCAGCTTCAAGCGTTGATGCGTGGCGGCGTTCAGGCGGGGAAGACGCCGGTGGAGAGGTAGCGGTCGCCCCGGTCGCAGAGGATGGCGACGAGGATGGCGTTTTGCACTTCGCGGGCGACTTCCAGCATGGCGCAGACGGCGCAGCCTGATGACACGCCCGCGAAAATGCCTTCTTCGCGCGCCAGACGGCGCGTCATCGCCTCGGCCTCGGCCTGCGTGACGGATACCACGCGGTCGACAAGCTCCGGCTGGTAGATGGCCGGACGGTATTCTTCCGGCCATTTGCGGATGCCGACAATTGCCGAGCCGTCCGCCGGTTCGCAGCCAATCATCTGTACGGCGCGGTTTTGTTCTTTCAGATAGCGGCCAATGCCGATGATGGTGCCGGTCGACCCCATGCTGCTGATGACGTGCGTGACGGTGCCTTCGGTCTGCCGCCAGATTTCCGGGCCGGTGCTCTCGTAGTGCGCCTGCGGGTTGTCGGGGTTGGCGAACTGGTCGAGCATGTGACCTTCGCCGTTTTTCACCATCTGTTCGGCTACGTCGCGCGCCATTTCCATGCCGCCTTCGCGGGAGGTGAGCACCAGCTCGGCACCGTAGGCGCGCATGGTGCGGCGGCGTTCCATGGAAAGATGTTCCGGCATGACCAGAATCATGCGGTAGCCGCGCATCGCCGCAGCCATCGCCAGCGCGATGCCGGTGTTGCCGCTGGTCGGTTCAATCAGCGTGTCGCCAGGGCGGATTTCGCCGCGCGCTTCGGCGCGCTGAATCATCGACAGCGCCGGACGGTCTTTCACCGAACCGGCGGGGTTGCTGCCTTCCAGCTTGGCGAGCAGGGTGTTGTTGTGACCGGCGGTGATGCGTTTCAGGCGTACCAGCGGGGTGTTGCCGACGGTGTCGTCCAGGGAAGGAAACTGGGGCATGGTGGGTCTCGGATGCTAGGCGGGGATTAGGGTTCGAGGTCAAATTCTTCGGTGCGCCGGGGCGGATAGGTTTCCCAGCCGCC
The DNA here is from genome assembly GCA_017444505.1 of Rhodocyclaceae bacterium. Taxonomy (GTDB): domain Bacteria; phylum Pseudomonadota; class Gammaproteobacteria; order Burkholderiales; family Rhodocyclaceae; genus JAFZMK01. The sequence goes on from JAFSWK010000209.1 coordinate 19,857, forward strand.
GCAGGCGGGGCAGTGCCACTGAAACTGGCGGGACTTGAAGCCGCAGGCGTCGCAGCGGTAGCGCACCACGCGGCGCGTGTGTTCGACGATGAGCTGGCGGATGAATTCGATGTCGCCTTGCTGCTCAGGCGGCGCGGCGTTGGAGGCGGCTTCGAGGAACTTGGACAGGCCAATCAGCGTCGGGTTGCGGCGCAGCTCTTCGCGCACCAGGTCATAACCCGCGCGCGGCCCTTCGGCGGCCAGTACGCTGCGAAAGACCTGGTCGAGCAGGTCGATGGACGGCGTGCGGGTGAGCCAGGCGGCAATCAGCGTTTGCCCTTGCGCGGTTTTGCCCTGACGCTCAAAGGCGGTCATCACGCGCTCGCCTACCAGCGCCAGCGAGGGCGAATCTTGCGCTTCAATGCGTTTCCAGTGTTCGATGGCGGCAAGATCATCGCCTTGCGCGACGCATACATCGCCCAGCAGGATGCTGGCGCGCACGCAGCGCGGGTTGATGGCGAGCGCCTCTTCCAGCGCGGTGCGCGCGCCGTCCCAGTCGCTGCTTTCCAGCGCGGCTTGCGCCTGTTCGCAGCAAAACTGCGCCACTTCGCGCCGCCACTGCATACTTTGGTGGTCGGGCAGGGCGGCGGCAATGTCGATGGCTTTGCGCCAGTCTTTTTCCTGTTGATAGATTTGCAGCAGCGCCTGGGTGGCGCGTTCGGCTTCCGATGGGGTTTCGCGCAGGGTGAGGAAAACCTTTTCGGCGCGATCCAGCAGCCCGGCTTTCAGATAGTCTTCGCCGAGTGCGGCCAGCGCGGTGACGCGCTCATTGGCGGCCAGGTCGTCGCGTTCGACCAGATTCTGGTGGATGCGGATGGCGCGCTCGATTTCCCCCCGGCGGCGAAACAGGCTGCCGAGTGCAAAATGCAGTTCGACGGTTTGCGGGTCGATTTCGACCGCTTCCAGAAAGGCGTCGATGGCTTTGTCGGGCTGTTCGTTGAGCAGGAAGTTCAGCCCGTTCAGGTAGGAACGCGGCAGCGTGCGCGATTCGTGGATGACCTGCCGGATGTCAATGCGCGCGGCCAGCCAGCCCAGCCCGAAAAACAGCGGCAGCGCCAGCAGCCACCAGACTTCAATTTCCATTCGGCAAGGCTTCCTGACGGGCAATCTGCTTTTTCAGGCGGGCGACTTCGCGCTTGCGCCAGAACAGCGACATGCCGGCGCTGGCCGCGCCAAACAGCGCGCCCACGGCGAAGGTGCAGAAAATGACGAAAATCAGCGGCGTGTGCCACTGGATGCCGGAAAAGAAATTGACTTCCACGGACTGCTCGTTTTTCAGCGCAAAGGCCAGCAGCAGCAGAAAAAGAATGGCGGAGACAATCCACTTGAAGACGCGCATGGCGACAGGCTCCCGGTAAATGTGCGGACAGCGCGCGTGCGCGGCGCTGACGGTTCGGGATAATACCCGCTCGCGCCGCATTCGTGCACGCGGCGTGTTTTATGCCTGCGCCAGTTCGTCGCACAAGGTGCGCATGAGCTGCGCGGCATCCATGCGCCGCGCGCGTGCCGCGCCCGCGCCCGCCCAGTAAGCGGCAAAGCCGTGCTCGCCGTGGCGCAGCGCGGCGGTGTGCAACTGTTTGCCCAGGTCGTAGGAATACGGATAACCGGCGTGCGGCGGGCGATTGGGCACGTCGATGCGGGTGTGCCAGTGGTTGAGCAGGGCGCGCGCCGGTCGGCCAGAAATGCTGTCGGTGATTTGCGTGGCGGGCGCGTCCAGCAGTTTGTTGCGCCACAGCGCGCTGGCACCCGATTCCGGGCAGGGCAGGAAGGCCGTGCCCAGTTGCGCGGCAGCCGCACCCGCGTGCAGGCAAGCGCGGATGTCTGCGCCGTTCATGATGCCGCCTGCGGCGACGATGGGCAGCGTGGTTTGCCCGGCCAGCAGGCGCACCAGCGCGAGCGTGCTGTAACCGGGGTCGCGCGCGGGGTCGAACATGCCGCGATGCCCGCCGGCTTCGATGCCTTGCGCAATCAGCACGTCAATGCCCGCTTGCTCGGCCAGCAGGGCTTCGGAAGGCTGGGTGACGCTGACCATGGTGAGAATGCCGGCGGCTTTGAGCGCGGCAAGCTGCGCGGGCGCGGGCAGGCCGAAGTGAAAACTGACGGCGGCGGGGCGCTGGCGCAGGGCGAGTTCCAGCAGCGCGGGTTCTTCCAGAAAACTGGCATAGACGGCGTGCAAGCCTTGCGGCGGCAGCGCGCCCAGATGCGCAAAATGCGGCGCAATGTGGTTTTGCCAGATGCGGATGCGCTCGGCGTCTGGCGTCTCGGGGGTGTGGCAAAAGAAGTTGATTTGGAAAGGACGTTCGGTGAGCGCGCGGGTGGCGACGATGGCCGCTTGCGCGTCTGCCGCGCAGAGCGCACCCAGCCCCAGCGCGCCCAGCCCGCCCGCATTGGCGACGGCGGCGGCAAGTTCCGGCGTGCTCGCGCCAGCCATCGGGGCAAGAAAAATCGGCGCGGTAAGTCCGAGGCGCTGGCATAGTCCGGACAAAGGCGCGGCGCGTTGCGCCGCCGCCCAGGTGCTGTACGGGTGTTTGCTCAGCCAAGCGTTGGTAAAGCGGCTGTCGGCGGTGATTTCTTCGCCCAGCCAGTCGGGGCGGGGAAAGGGCGTGTTTTCGGCGGGCAGTTCCAGTTCCGCGACGATGAGCGGGGCGTTGGCGCCGAAAAATTCGTCGATTTCAAACAGAAAACCCTCGTGCCGGACGTGATGGCGCAGTTTTTTCACCTGAAACGCGCACAGCGAGTCGATGATGGCGCGGGCGTCTTCTTTCGGGATGGGGTATTCAAATTCGCTGCGCGTGGCGTGCGTGATGAAGCCCTTGATGGTGAGATAGGCCATCTCGCCGATGATGCGCGCGCGGATGGTGCACTCGCGTGCAACGCTGAGATAGCCTTGCTCAATTTGCTGCGGCGGGGCGGCCTGCGCGCGCCAGTCATCATTTTTCAGCAGGAAGCGGCGTTCGGTTTCGAGTTTGGACATGATTTGCGGCGTGGTGAGTGAGTGGGCGGGATTGTGGCAGATTCGCCGTGTGGCGTGCGCCCGCATGTTTTATCATGGCGCAGCCGCAGATGGGCGGCTTTGTTTTTTTGGAGTACAAGAGATGAAACGACTTTCCTGGCCGGTGGCCGCTGGCGTGCTGCTGGGCGTGCTGGCACCGTTGCTGACCTATGCGGGCAATCCGGGCAACATGGGCGTGTGCGTGGCGTGTTTTTTGCGCGATACCACGGGGGCGCTGGGGCTGCATCAGGCGACGGCGGTGCAGTATATCCGTCCGGAAATTCTCGGTCTGGTGCTGGGCGGGCTGCTTGGTTCAATGCTGGTGGCGCGCAATTTCCGCCCCGGCGCGACTTCGTCGCAGTTGGTGAAGTTCTTTCTCGGTCTGTTTGCCATGCTGGGCGCGCTGGTGTTTCTGGGCTGCCCGTGGCGCGTGTTTTTGCGTCTGGGCGGTGGCGACATGACGGCGCTGGCCGGTTTTGCCGGTTTGTTTGCGGGGGCGAGCGTGGGCTATTTTGCCAAGACGCGCGGCGGCTGCGGTTTGCGTGAGGATTTCATGGAAAACCGCGCCTATGCGGTGTTGCCGCCGCTGTTTGTGCTGGCGCTGGGGGCGCTGTATTTCTTTGCCACGCCCGAACACGCGCCCTTTGCCACTGCGCCGGGCGGCGGGCCGGGCGCGATGCACGCGCCGTTTTTGCTGTCGCTGGCCGCAGGCGTGGGCATCGGCGTGTTGTTCCAGAAGTCGCAGTTTTGCACGATGGGCGCGCTGGCGAATGTCTGGCACAAGGATTTTTCGATGCTCTGGGGCGTGGTGGCGCTGGTGCTGTGCGCGACGCTGACCAATCTGCTGCTCGGCCAGTATCACTTCGGCATGGAAGGCCAGCCGATTGCGCACACGCAGCATGTGTACAGCTTTGTGGCGATGATGCTTTCCGGGCTGTGCTTTTCGCTGGCCGGTGGCTGCCCGGGCAAGCATCTGGCGCGCTTCGGCGCGGGCAACGCGGATAGCGGCATCTTCGTCCTCGGCATGATGGCGGGCGGGGCGATTTCGCACAATTTCGCGCTGGCCGCGTCCCCCAAAGGCGTGGGGGCGAATACGGATGTGGCGCTGCTGGCGGGTTTTGTGTTCTGTCTGGCGGTGATGCTGGCTACGCGCGACAAGACGCGGGCGCTCTGAGGCGTTCGTGAAAAAACGGCGGCCTGCGCGCAAGGCACAGGCCGCCGTTTTTGTGGGGACGGGGTTTAGTTGCCGAAAAATTCCCGTACCTTGTCCATCCAGCTTTGCGCTTTCGGGTTTTGGTGCGGATTGCTGGCGGATTCTTCGGCAAACTGGCGCAGCAGCTCTTTTTGCCGCTCGCTCAGGCGCACGGGGGTTTCGACCAGGACGTGACAGTACAAATCGCCCGGGGCGTGGCTGCGCACGTTGCCAATCCCCTTGCCGCGCAGACGGAAAATGCGCCCGCTTTGCGTCTCTGCCGGAACTTTCAGCTTCGCCGCGCCGTTCAGGGTGGGAATTTCGATTTCCCCGCCGAGCGCGGCGGTGACGAAGTCGATGGGCATTTCGCAATGCAGGTCGTCGCCGTTGCGCTCAAACACGGGGTGCGCGGCAATGTGGATTTCGACGTACAAATCCCCCGGCGGGCCGCCGTTGACGCCCGGCTCGCCATGACCGGCGTGGCGCAGGCGCATCCCTTCGGCAATGCCGGGCGGAATCTTGATTTCCAGCGTTTTGTTGTTTTTCACGCGCCCGGTGCCGCGACAGGTGGAGCAAGGGCTGGCAATGTATTTGCCGCTGCCGTGGCAGTGCGGGCAGGTTTGTTGCAGCGCGAAGAACCCTTGCTGGATGCGTATCTGGCCGCTGCCGTGGCAGTGCGGGCAGGTTTCTGGCTGCGTGCCGGGGCGCGCGCCGCTGCCGTGGCAGGTTTCGCATTCCGAGATGGCGGGGATGCGGATGGTTTTTTCCGAGCCGTGGGCGGCTTCTTCCAGCGAGATTTCGAGGTTGTAGCGCAAATCGGTGCCGCGATAGACGTTGCCGCGCCCGCCGCCGGCGCCGCCGCGCGCGCCGCGTCCGCCGCCGAAGAGGTCGCCAAAGATGTCGGAAAAGGCGTCGGCAAAGCCTTCAAAGCCGCCGCCCGCGCCCGCGCCCATGGATGGGTCGACACCGGCGTGACCATAGCGGTCGTAGGCGGCTTTTTTGTCGGTGTTGGAAAGGATTTCGTAGGCTTCGCTGATTTCCTCGAACTTCTCTTCCGCCTCGCTGTTGCCGGGGTTGCGGTCGGGGTGATACTTCATGGCGAGCTTGCGGTACGCCTTTTTGATGGCGTCCGCATCGGCATCGCGGTTGACACCGAGCACTTCGTAGTAATCGCGTTTGGACATGGTGGTTTCCGTCTATCGTCAATAGCCGGAAACGCCCGCACGGGAGCGTTTCCGGCCTTGCGCGGCGCGTGCTGCGCCGTGGCTCAGTCGTCTTTTTTCACTTCGGTGAATTCGGCATCGACAATGTCCGCTTCGGCGGCCTTGCGGTTGTCGCCCGCGCTGGACGAGGCCGAGGCGCTGGCCTCTTCCGCGCCCGTCGCGCCGCCGCTGGCGGCAGCTTCGGCTTGCGCCTGCGAATACATCTGTTCGCCCAGTTTTTGACTGGCGGCGGCCAGGGCATCCGTCTTGGCGGCAATCTGTGCGCGGTCGTTGCCTTTCATGGCTTCTTCGGCCTCTGCGATGGCGGCTTCAATCTTGGCTTTTTCGTCGCCGCTGATTTTGTCGCCATATTCGTTCAGCGATTTTTTCACCATGTGGATGAGACTGTCGCACTGGTTGCGGGCGTCGACCAGCTCGCGCGCCTTGCGGTCTTCTTCGGCGTGCGAGGCGGCGTCATGCACCATGCGCTGGATTTCTTCATCCGAAAGGCCGGAGTTGGCCTTGATGGTGATTTTGTTTTCCTTGCCGGTGGCCTTGTCTTTGGCCGAGACGTGCAGGATGCCGTTGGCGTCGCTGTCGAAGGTGACTTCGATTTGCGGCATACCGCGCGGCGCGGGCGGAATGTCGGTGAGGTTGAACTGGCCCAGCGATTTGTTGCCGGAGGCCATGTCGCGCTCGCCTTGCAGCACATGGATGGTGACCGCGCTTTGATTGTCGTCGGCAGTGGAAAACACCTGACTGGCCTTGGTCGGGATGGTGGTGTTTTTCTGGATGAGCTTGGTCATCACGCCGCCCAGCGTCTCAATGCCGAGCGAGAGCGGGGTGACATCCAGCAGCAGCACGTCGGTGACGTCGCCTTGCAGCACGCCGCCCTGAATCGATGCGCCGATGGCCACGGCTTCATCGGGGTTCACGTCGCGGCGCGGTTCCTTGCCGAAAAATTCGCGCACGCGCTCTTGCACCTTGGGCATACGGCTCTGGCCGCCGACGAGGATGACGTCGTCGACATCCGAGACTTTCAGCCCGGCATCTTTCAGCGCCACGCGGCACGGTTCGATGGTGCGCTCGACGAGGTCTTCGACCAGCGATTCAAACTTGGCGCGGGTAATCTTGACGTTGAGGTGTTTCGGGCCGGAAGAGTCCGCCGTGATGTAGGGCAGGTTGACTTCGGTCTGCTGGCTGCTGGACAACTCAATCTTGGCTTTTTCAGCGGCTTCTTTCAGGCGTTGCAGCGCCAGCACGTCGTTTTTCAGATCGACGCCTTGCTCTTTTTTGAACTCGGTGACGATGTAGTCGATGATGCGCTGGTCGAAGTCTTCGCCGCCCAGGAAGGTGTCGCCGTTGGTCGACAGCACTTCGAACTGC
>JAFSWK010000210.1 GCA_017444505.1 Rhodocyclaceae bacterium
AATGTCCGTTTTCAGCAACAGTTTGACGATGTCTTCGTGCCCATTGCGCGCGGCCACCATCAGGGCATTGGAACCATTCGGGCTGCGCGCGTGGATGTCTGCGCCGGCTTTTTGCAGCCGTTTGAAAACATCCACATGACCTTCAAAGGCGGCGTAAATCAGCGGTGTCCAGCCGCTTTTATTGACCTGCGCGCCAGCATCCAGCAGCAGATTGACGGCTTCCAGATCACCGCGCAGCGCGGCAATCATCAGCGGCGTATCGCCCACGCGGTTGGCCAGATTCGGATCGGCCTTGTGACGCAGCAAAATTTTCATGGCCTGCGCCTGCCCTTCGCGGGTCGCCAGCAGCAGCAGCGAATTTTGCTGGGCATCGACCGTATTCGGGTCGCTGCCGCGTTTGAGCATTTTTTCCAGCGTCGAAGTCTGCCCCTGACGGTCGGCAGTCACCAGCGCTTCAATTTGCTCGGCAGAAGCCTGCTGCGCCACGGCGGTTCCCATGCCCAGCGCCAGCGCCACGCTGGCGAGCACGGAACAAAATAGCTTTTTTACGTTGCTGTTTCCCAACATGATTCTTCCTGTCTTGCTGCGAGTGCGGCGCACAATGCGCCGCGGCGAAACTTATCACGGGCAACCGCCCACCCTACGAATGACCTGTAACAAGAATTTGCAGCGCAGCACTGGCCGCCGTCAGCCCAAAAGCCGCCGTCACCGGCATACACGAACCATATCCGGCGCAGGCCAGCCGCGCGCCCGCATCGCACGCCTCGCCATCTTGCCGCGCCCGCATCGGCTCCACGGAATACACCGCCTGCACGCCCAGTTCGCCCGTCGCGCCCGCTTCCCCTTGCTGGCGCAGCAAACGGCGCAAACCGGCCAGCAGCGCATCGTGCGTCGTATTCATCAAATCCGCGCAGCGCACCGCATCCGGTCGCGTTTTGCCGCCCGCCCCGCCGCAGATGACCAGCGGCACGCTGGCCGCGCGGCAGGCGCGCACCAGTGCCAGTTTGGCGTCCATATCGTCGACGGCATCAATCACCACATCCGCACCAGCGACAATTTCTGCGGCGTTTTCGGGCGTGACGAAATCATCGACCGTGTCGACGCAAATTTCTGCGTCAATTTCTTGCAAACGCCGCGTCATCGCCAACACTTTCGCTTCGCCCTGCGTCGATTCCAGCGCCTGCGACTGGCGGTTGATGTTCGATTCGACGACGTGATCCAGATCCACCAGCACCAGCGTACCTACGCCGCTGCGTGCCAGCGCCTCCGCCGCCCAACTGCCCACGCCGCCAATGCCCGCCACCACCACGCGCGCACGCGCCAATCGCGGCAACGCCTCCGCACCATATAGACGGGCGATGCCGCCGTAGCGACGGGCGCGGTCGGTCGCCACCGTTGCTTTCCTCAGTGCGCCACGGCAGCTTCTTGCGCCTGCCGTTGTTGTTCATCCACCCAGAACGCCAGCCCTTGCGCGTTCAGTTCCAGGTCTTCGTGCAGCACGCGCAGAGCCTCCTCCACCGGCACAGGCCAGACCTGCCGTTCCGCCTCTTCGCGGATAATTTCTTCCAGACCGGCGTGGATTTCCGCACAGCGTGCCTCATTCTCGCCGCGCGCCGCCTGCGCCACCGCCACGAACGCATCCAGCAGCCGGTGCAAATCATCGCCCAGACGCGGCACGTCCATCACGCGGCTGTAATGCGTCAAAAACATCGCCTGCGGCTGGTACGACAGCAAACGGTCAATCGAATGATGCGCCGCCTGCAAATCAAACTGCGTCGGCGTCGTGGCCGGAATCACCGAAGCGCGCCCGCCCGCGTCAAGCTGGCGGTACGACACGCCGAAGGTGTCGCCGGTAAAGAAAGCGTTGCCCGTGCGGTCGTAAATGCAAATATGGTGCCGGGCGTGCCCCGGCGTATCCAGAATTTCAAACTCGCGCCCGGCCAGAGTCACCACCATGCCATCGACCGCCTCCACCACGCGCTCTTGCGGCACGGGGGCGAGCCGCCCGTAGAGTTCAAACGCCTTTTGTGCGCCATACACCTCGCAGGTCGACTGCCACAGACGGGACGGGTCAATCATGTGCCGCGCGCCGCGCGGATGCACCAGCAATTTCGCGTTTGGCAGCGCACACATCAAACTGCCCGCACCGCCCGCGTGATCCAGATGAATGTGCGTGAGCATCACCCAGCGCACGCATTCCGGCGCCACCCCCGCCGCCGCCAGCGCGCCCAGCACGCGCGGCACGGCAGCATTGTGCGCCGTATCAATGATGGCCACCTCGCCTTCGTGAATCACCAGGTGAATCGCCGCCATGCCCGCGCCGCCATAGCCCGAATCCAGCGCCAGCACGCCATGCGGATACGCCGTCACATCTTCCACGCTCGCAGTCTCCTTCTCTTGTGTTTATTCCCTGCCCCGCCGATTCCAGCGACGGCAACCGCCGCGCATTGTACCCGCCCCGCAGCAATTCCTGACACGTTATCTACACGCGCACACAACCCAACCCAACGCAACGCGCGCACCGCAGCCTCGCAAGACAGACAAAACGGGGCGACGAATGCGCTGCGGACGGCGAAAAACTGCCGACAGCGGCGGAAATGACGCGGGGCAAAAAATTTTTTGCCCTATACGGTTATAGATGGGGCGGGGGTGTGAAACAGGGCGCGATGGATACGGCACAACCGTAGGATAGGCAACTTTGTTGCCCACCCTGCTTGCTGACCACTGAACGACGGGCAAAAGAGAGCCGGCGCGTACACAAAGGGATGAACCACAAAGTGCAGAGGCGTCGGCCGTATTGCGGGCAATTGTAGCGAGCTGGGCGAGGAAAAGGCGCTTGTGGCTTTGCGTAGCGTTGTTTCGGGCGGCGAGGCAGGCGCGCGGCGCGGCGAATCCTGCACGGGTGCGGCGCCTTTGCGCATCGCGTGCAAATCCGTGCTGATTCGGGCGCTCAGGCGAACGGAGGGCGTGGCGGCGGCGGGCATGGTGTTTTTCTCCTGTGCGCAAGCAATGCGGCAAAGCGCCACACAAGGCAAGCCCTCACTGCGCCCGCTGCAAAAAACGGGGCGCAGATGCGCCCCGTTGTGGGTTGTGCGGCGCGCGCCGTCAATTGTTGAACGGCGTTTGCGTCACATTCAGCCACACCTCCTCCTCGCCGCCCTTGGCGCGGATTTTGATGGTGCCGTAGCGGTTTTCCTTCGATTCGTCGAACTTGTCATCCTTATAGACCGTCACCCGCAAATCCATTGAACCATCCCAGCCCGGGTTGTGGCTGGCGTTTTTCTTGCTGGTTGGCTCGCCGCTCATAGGCTCTACCGTGACCCAGTCAGGCTTGTCATAGACTTCCCAGTCATACTCCGAAGCCAGATTGACCACCTGACTTGCACCGCCCACGGGAAAATCCTTCAGGCCGTTCTGATCCATCGCCAGCAGCGGCGGACGGGACAGCGGCACGTACCACGACGTTTTTATCGCCGTCTGGCATCGATGGCGCGTCGCGTGACCGGCAATTTTCCCCGTTGCATCCGCAAAATAGGCCTCGCTATAACCGATCATGGCTTCGAAATGCGTTTTGAATCCTCGCTGCGAGCCCTCTTCCCCTCGCTCGCCCGGCATCAGGAAATTCTCCCGCGAGTATTTGCTGGGCACCGCCCATGTCCATTCTTGCCGGGGGGAGAAAGTGCCTTTCGACAACCCCGTTGCATCCTGCAAGTTGCCATAATCAAACACAAAAAAGCAGAACTGCTTGCCCGGGGCGCTGCAAGGCCGCAAAAAATCATAGCGCCAGTTCAGCCCGCCCATCTGGCGTCCCTGCGCCTTGAACTCCACCGCGCCATCCTTGTAGGTGTGCGTTGAACTGGTGCTCGTTGACATCCCCGCGCTCAACGAGGCGGAGGTGCCCAGCCCGCCCGCCGAGGGCTTCGCGCCGGACGGGATCGCCGTGCTCTGCCATCCCAGACTGAAGCCAACCGAGCCGCCCACCGACTTTTCCGTAGCGACGGTAACATCCGTCTTCTGCCCGGTGTTCTCCGGTGTGTGCGTGGGGTTCAGCACCTCATGCTCGTATCCACCATATTTCGGATCCAGCGGATTGCCCGGCAAAGCGTGTTCAAACTCGTAGAAGCGGATGTAACCCTCTTGGTAGCCGACACCCGCGCCGTCGCCGCTATTACAGGTTGCAGACACATTCTGCCAGCAAGCGCCGGGGTCGAAATCCCCATATTGCGCGATGAAGTAGTAATCCAGATCCTGCGCAAAGCTGTGGTAGGAAGAAATATCGTACTTGGTGGTAAATGCCCGGCAGCCCGGCGAATAGACGATCTGCCAGGATTGCTTCGCCACCAGATCGCCGAGCTTGTCGCCGCTATTGAGCATGACGACGGAGTGCGCCCTGCCGGCCTCTTCCTGCCCCGCCTGCGCCCAGTCCAGAAACGCGCGCGTGCGATTCGTCTCGCACGGGCTGTTGGCATCACGGCAGCTTGCGGGAAGGCTCTTCTGCGCCTCCTGCGTGTCCGCCTGCGTCCGTATCGCCTTGGCCAGCGTCGGAGTCAGCGGCGAAGAGGCTCCTGCCAGCACCGGCGATCGCGTATCGCACTGCGCCTGCTGGCGGGCGGCCTCTTCGCCGTCTGCCCCGGCGCTTGGGGTACCGCACTGACTGATCTTCACCTCCGGCTGCTCATCGCCCGAAAGGCTGCAATAATCATACGCTTCGTCGGGATTAAAGGTGGCATTCCCCGCACCCTGCGCCGCATTCGCCCCCGTTGCTGGCTGCCTTGTGCCCACATCGACAAAAAACCAGGTGTCGCCCTTGATCTTGCGCACGGCGAAAAGCTCAACAAACTCGGCACCTTCGGGCAACGTAAAGCCGGAAATCCGCAGTCCCAGCGCCTTGATGAGCGCATTGACTTCATCCGCATTGACGTTTTCCAGCACCACCGCCCGCCCCGAATGCAGGGCGTTTTTCAGCAGCGGCAGCGCCGGGTGGTCATCGTGGATACCGTTCGGGTCGGAGAGCAGCACGATGTCTTGCAAGGTATCGACAGCGGCGGCCATATCCGTGAGCGGCGCACCGATGCCGAGTTCGTCTTGCAGCGACGTGGCCAGCACACCATGCAGCACGCCGACCAGATCGGCCTGCTTGGGCGCAGGCGGCGGATTGTCATCATCGCCACCGCAACTGGCCAGACCAAGGCTTGCCACCAGCAGGGCAATACAGGAAAGACGGGGAAAAGAAAGTGGGCGCGAGGGAACGAAAGACATGGCGCAACTCCTTGAAAAAACCACAGTCGGGAATGCCGTGGCGCAGTCGCACAGTCTACTCCCCGCCGGAGAAAGACAAGCCGCTGAAAGATGAGAAAAATCAACGATTCCGCCGTTCGCGCGCAGCCTCTGGCGCGGGCGCGGAGGGGTTGTCCGCAGTCTCGCTCAGCCCCCAGTCGCCGTGTTCGTACCAGTCTTCGCCGAGCAGTTCGGCGGGGTGAGGGGTGCGTTCGGAGCCGTTGCCGCAGCCGAGGTTGTCTGCGGGGCAGTATTTGTCGCAGCCCCAGCAGATGCGCTCGGGGTGTTTGGGGTGCAGGGGAAACTTTTTGGCCACGGCGCGCACGCCTTAGCGCGATTGCAGCACGCGGGCGATGCGTTCGGCGGCTTCCTGCAAGCGGGCTTCGTCCGTGGCGTAGGCGAAGCGCAGGCGCGTTTGCGTGCGGTGTTCGCCAAAATCAATGCCGGGCGTGCAGGCGACGTGCGCTTGTTCCAGCAAGTCGGCGGCCAGCTGCTGCGTATCGTCGGTGAAGGGGGCGGCGTCGGCGTAGAGGTAGAACGCGCCTTGCGGCGGGGCGTCCAGAATCAGGCCGCTGGAAAACAAGGCTTTGGCAAAGACGTTGCGACGGCGCAGCAGTTGTTCGCGGCGCGCTTCGAGCAGCGGGCGCGTGTCCTCACTGAGCGCGGCGAGCGCGGCATATTGCGCGGGCGTGGGGGCGCAGATGTAGAGGTGTTGGGCGAGTTTTTCGAGATGCGGCGCCCAGCCTTCAGGGGCGACGAGCCAGCCCAGACGCCAGCCGGTCATGCCGAAGTATTTGGAAAAGCTGTTGATGATGAAGGCGTCCGGCGCGACGCTCAATGCGGTGCAGGCTTCGCCGTCGTAATTCAGCCCTTGATAGATTTCGTCGACAATCAGCAGGCCGCCACGCGCGCGCACAGCCTCCGCCAGGGCGGCAATCTGCGCCAGCGTCAGCACCGTGCCGGTGGGGTTGGACGGGGTGGCGAGCATCAGGCCACGGGTGTTCGCGCGCCAGAGTTGTTCGACATGGGCGACGGTGGGCTGGAAGTTGTCGGCGGCATCCACCGGAATGCTGTGCGTCTGGCCTTCAAAGGTGCGCACGAGGTGGCGGTTGCAGGGGTAGCCGGGGTCGGGTATCAGCCAGCCGTCGCCCGGGTGTGTGGCGGCGGCGAGGATGAGCGTGAGCGCGGCAGATGCGCCCGTCGTGACCAGAATGCGCTCCGGCGATACCGTCACGCCAAAACGGCGGGCGTAGTAGTCGGCAATGGCTTCGCGCAGCGCGGGCAGCCCCGCCGTGGGGGTGTAGGGCACATGGCCGCCGTGCTCCACAAAAAACCGCTGCGCGGCTTCCAGCACCGGCGCGGGCGTGGGGAAATCGGGTTCGCCTACTTCCAGGTGAATGATGTCGTGCCCTTGCGCTTGCAAGGCGCGGGCGCGGGCGAGCAGTTCCATGACGCGGAAGGGGTGAATTTCCTGAATGCGGGGGGCGAGATTCATGACGGCAGACAAGCAGGCAAAACAAAGAAAAAAAGCCCGCCCGAAATCTGGCGGGCGGGCGCACAAGGAGACACCGTTACATCATGCGGCGGCGGCCTGTTTTTCCAGACCAAGGCCGACCAGTTCGCGTTTCAGCGCCAGCTCGCGCGGCAGGCGGGCGCCGATTTTGTCGAACCATTCTTTGTGCAGTTCCAGCTCTTTGCGCCAGGCGTCCACGTCGACTTCGGTGAGCGTCTCGAAGGCGGCGCGATCCATGTCGGAACCCGTCCAGTCCAGATCGTCAAAACGCGGCATCCAGCCGAGCGTGGTTTCGCGCGCGCCGACGCGGTTGCGGGCACGGTCGACAATCCATTTGAGCACGCGCATGTTCTCGCCAAAGCCCGGCCACATGAAGTTGCCGTCTTTGTCCATGCGGAACCAGTTGACGCAGAAGATTTTGGGCGTGTGTTCCACACGATGCCCCATCTTCAGCCAGTGGTTGAAGTAGTCGCCCATGTGGTAGCCGCAGAAGGGCAGCATGGCGAAGGGGTCGCGGCGCACCACGCCTTGCGCGCCAAAGGCGGCAGCCGTGGTTTCCGAGCCGAGCGTGGAAGCCAGATAGACGCCGAAATTCCAGTTGAACGCCTGATAGACCAGCGGGATGGTGGTGGCGCGGCGGCCACCGAAGATAAAGGCGTAAATCGGCACACCGGCGGGGTTTTCCCAATCCGGGTCAATGCTCGGACACTGGCTGGCGGGGGCGGTGAAGCGGGCGTTCGGGTGCGCCGCCTTGCGGCCATTCTTGCCGTCTTCGGGCGTCCAGTCCTTGCCCTGCCAGTCGATGAGGTGCGCGGGCGGGGTTTTGCTCATGCCTTCCCACCATACGTCGCCATCGTCGGTAAGCGCGACGTTGGTGAAGATGACGTTTTCCTTCAAGGTCGCCATGGCGTTGTAGTTGGTTTTCTCGGACGTGCCGGGGTCAACGCCGAAATAGCCCGCTTCGGGGTTGATGGCGTAAAAACGGCCATCCTTGCCGGGTTTGATCCAGGCGATGTCGTCGCCAATGGTGGTGACTTTCCAGCCCTTCATGCTGGCCGGCGGAATCAGCATGGCAAAGTTGGTTTTGCCGCAGGCCGAGGGGAAGGCGGCGGCGACATAGGTTTTTTCGCCCTGCGGCGATTCGACGCCGAGGATGAGCATGTGCTCGGCCAGCCAGCCCTGGTCGCGCGCCATGTTCGAGGCAATGCGCAGGGCGAAGCATTTTTTGCCCAGCAGGGCATTGCCGCCGTAGCCGGAACCATAGGACCAGATTTCGCGGGTTTCGGGGTAATGGACGATGTATTTGGTGGTCGGGTTGCACGGCCAGCGGGAATCTTTTTGCCCGGCTTCCAGCGGCGCACCCACCGAGTGCACGCACGGCACGTATTCGCCATCGGCACCAAGCACGTCAAAGACGCCTTTGCCCATGCGCGTCATGATGCGCATGTTGGCGACCACGTAGGGGCTGTCGGAAATTTCGATGCCGATGTGCGCAATGGGCGAACCCAGCGGCCCCATCGAGAAGGGGATGACGTACATCGTGCGCCCTTTCATGCAGCCTTTGAACAGGCCGTTCAGGGTCTCACGCATTTTGGCGGGCGCTTCCCAGTTGTTGGTGGGGCCGGCGTCTTCCTGCTTTTCGGAGCAGATGAAGGTGCGGTCTTCCACGCGGGCGACGTCGGACGGGTCCGAGCAGGCGAGAAAACTGTTTTTGCGCTTTTCGGGGTTCAGTTTGACGAGCATCCCGGAAGCCACCATTTCGGCGCACAGGCGGTCGTATTCTTCCTGCGAGCCGTCGCACCAATAGACGCGATCCGGTTCAGTGAGGGCAGCGATGCTTGCGACCCATTCTTTGAGCTGGGTGTGACGAACGTAGTCGGGGGCGGCCTGAATAGCGGCATCAGCGTGTTGTTGCGACATGGGTTGGGTTCTCCAAAGGGTTTGCCCCGCCGGGCGGTGGGGGCGTATTATTATGCCAGAGTTCCGCGTGCGCTTCGCCCCGGAATCCACACTTCTGCCGCATCCTGCGCCCCCGCCGGCGGATCACAAAAACGCGCCAGTTCATCGGCCTCTTCGGACTTCCTTCCATGCCTGATTACGAACCGCGTATCAACAGTCCTCGCCAGATATCCTCCGGCGACCTGCTGCACCCGCGTTTTGCGCCCGCTCTGGAAGAAAAATTCCGCATCTATCTGCGCGAAGACCTGCGCTACGTCCCCTGGCTGATGCTGGGAACGCTGATTATCGTCCTCGTGCAGGGCGTGCTGGATCGTGATTCGCTCACGCCCGAAGCCTATCTTGCCGTCACCCAGGTACGCATCCACATACTGCTGCCGATTGTCGTTGCCTGGATTCTGTCCGTCACCTTGTTGCCACCGCGCATCGCGCCCATCATCTCGCTGCTACTTTCTCTGGCGCTGGGCTGTGCGCTGCTCTACATGCAGCTGGCAGCCTGGCAGGCAGGCAGTTACCGCCCCTACCAGACCCTGCTGCTGGCAATTTTCTTTTTCCAGTTCGTCAATATCGCCTCGCCCTGGCGCGACCGCTGTCTGGTCAGTCTGGTTTTGCTGCTGTGCTTTGCCCTCATAGATGCGCAAATCCACAGCGGTGCGCTGTTTGCACGCCATCTAATCTTCATGACCTGCACCTGGCTGGCCGGTTCAGCGTGCGCTTACATTCTGGAACAATCCTCCCGTCAGGCATTTTTGCGCAAGCAGCGTCGGCAGGTGCTGGCCGATACCGACCCGCTCACCGGGCTGCCCAACCGTCGCCAGCTCACCCAGCGTTTCACCCGCCTGTGGCGTCAGGCCAAGCGTGAAAACAAAACCATCGCGCTGGCGATGGTGGATGTCGACCACTTCAAGGCATACAACGACTGTTACGGCCACATTGCCGGGGATAACGTGCTGCATCAGGTGGCCGCCGCCTTGCAGCAACTGATGAACCGCCCGTTTGATTTCGTCGCCCGCTATGGCGGCGAGGAATTTACCATCGTCTGGTACAACGTCGAGCCGGAAGTCCTGCCCGAACTGGGGCGCGAACTGTGCAGCGCCATCGAGCTGCTCAAAATCGCCCACACCGAAAGCCCGTACCAGCACATCACCATCAGCGTCGGCACTGCCTGGCAAACGCCCGGAGGCGATGATTCGCCCGAACACCTGCTGACCGCTGCCGACCGTATGCTCTACGCCGCCAAAAACGGCGGGCGCAATCAGGCGCGGGTATTTGATGCCGAACAAACACCGCCAGTGCCCAGCGGTGGCAACCATGACCAGCCTTTGCTCGCCAATGAAGCGCAGCAGCGCACATGGCCGGCCTGGCTCACCGTGTTTTCTTCCTCGCTGCGGCTGAACCACGAACAGCTGCGGCAGATGCACCAGCATCATTTGCAGTCGAACATCGCCCGTCTGCACGCGGTGGGCATGCTGATTTTTCTGGTCACCGCAACGGTCGCCTCGCAAAACTACTTTTCCGCCCCCTCGCCCGAAGCGCTGCATATCAGCCTGATGCAGCTGCTGGCCGCCTGTGTGGTGGTGCTCACCGTGCTGACCTGCGCGGGCATTGCCTTCTTCCAGTCCTGGCTGCACCACATCGCCATGCTCGCCGCGTTTGCCGTGGTATGTTCTTACAACATCGCGCTATGGGCGGGCTGGAGCCGGGGGCTGCCCTTCCCGTATGAATCCATGCAGCTCATCACGCTGCTGATGTATTTTGCCGGCACCCAGTCGCTGCGCAGCACCTTCATCTTTTCGCTAATCAACACGGTGCTGTTCGTGCTCATCGTCCTCGCGCTCGCCCCGCCTTTTTTCCCGGCGCGGGAAGCCATCGCCTGCACCGTCGGCCCCAATGCGCTCGGCCTGATTGTCGTCTGGATGCTGGAACAAAAGCTCATCACCTCGTTTCTGGCCTATCAGGACATTGAACGCCTGTCGCGCACCGACGAGCTGACCGGCCTCTACAACCGGCACATGATGTTTGAAAACCTCGCGCAAATTTTTGACCACGCCATTGCCGAGAACAAGGGGCTGGCGGTGGCCATCCTCGACATTGATTACTTCAAGCGCTACAACGACAACTACGGCCATTCCCGAGGCGATGCGGTGCTCAAGGCCATCGGCGAAGCGCTGCAACAGCAAACCCGGCGCGGTCTGGATTTTGCCGCGCGCTACGGCGGCGAAGAATTTGTGCTGGTCTGGTACGACAATGCTCCGCAAACTGCCGCCCGCCTCGTCGAGCAAACCCGCACCAGCATTGAAGCGCTAAACATCGCGCACGAATTCAGCCCGCTGGGGCGTATTACCGTCAGCATCGGGCTGGCCTGGGGCGTACCCTCGGAGAGCCTGAACCGCGAACGCGCCCTGCTCGCCCAGGCCGACAAGGCGCTCTATCAGGCCAAACGCGACGGGCGCAACCGCATCGGCATCGCCCCTTACCTGTTCACCCCGCATGTGCTGCCCGCCTCTGGCAAACAGGAAGCCAGCACCGCCGTCTGAGCACGCACGCCCACAAAACAAAATGCCCGCATTGCTGCGGGCGTTTTTGCGTGCGGCGCGCGGACGGCTTAGTTGCCCGCCTCGTTCATCGCCAGCATCAACTGGTTGACCAGTTTCACGAAGGTGGCCGGGTCGTCCAGCGTGCCGCCTTCGGCCAGCAATGCCTGGTCAAAAAGCACGGTCGCCCAGTCATCGAAGCGCGCCGTCTCCGTTTGCAGGCGGCGCACCACCGGATGATGCGGGTTGCTTTCCAGAATCGGCTGGCTCACCGGCGCATTCTGCCCCGCCGCTTTCAGGATGCGCCCCAAGTTCATGCCCATGTCGTGCTCATCGGCCACGAGGCAGGCGGGCGAATCGGTCAGGCGCAAGGTGACGCGCACTTCTTTCACGCGCTCGCCAAGACTTTCGCGGATTTTTTCCAGCAATTCCTTGTATTCATCAGCGGCTTTTTCCGTCTCTTTTTTCTCGGCCTCGTCCTCCAGCTTGCCCAAATCCAGCCCGCCACGGGCGACCGAGACCAGCGCCTTGCCGTCAAATTCGGTGAGATTGCCGGTGACCCATTCATCGACGCGGTCGCTCAACAACAGCACCTCAATGCCCTTCTTGCGGAAAATTTCCAGATGCGGGCTGTTTTTCGCGGCGTTGAAGGTTTCTGCCGTGACGTAATAGATTTTTTCCTGCCCTTCCTTCATGCGCCCGATGTAGTCTTTGAGCGAGACGGTTTCTTCGTCCGTATCGGCGTGCGTGGAAGCAAAACGCAGCAGACCGGCGATTTTTTCGCGGTTGGCGAAATCTTCGCCCACGCCTTCTTTCAGCACCCGGCCAAATTCCTTCCAGAACGCGGCGTATTTTTCGCGCTCGGCATCTTCATCGCTGTTGGCCATGTTTTCCAGCAGCGAGAGCACGCGCTTGCTCGCACCGGCGCGGATGGCGTCGATGTCTTTCGATTCCTGCAAAATTTCGCGCGACACATTCAGCGGCAAATCCGCCGAATCAATCACGCCGCGCACAAAGCGCAAATACAGCGGCAGCAGCTTTTCCGCGTCATCCATGATGAACACGCGCTTGACATAGAGCTTGACGCCGTGGCGGGCGTGGCGATCCCACAAATCAAACGGCGCGTGGCGCGGAATGTAGAGCAACTGCGTGTATTCGTGCCGCCCTTCGGCGCGCGCGTGCGTCCAGGCCAGCGGCTCGTCGAAATCGTGCCCCACATGTTTGTAAAACGCCTTGTATTCGTCCTCCGTAATCTCGTTGCGAGGCCGCGCCCACAGCGCGCTGGCCTGGTTGACCGTCTCGGTTTCCTCGCGCGTGACCTGTTCCTTTTTCTCTTCGTCCCATTCTTCCTTGCGCATCAGGATGGGCTGCACGATATGGTCGGAATACTTGCGAATCAGGCCGCGCAGCTTCCAGCCGGAGAGCAAATCTTCCTGCCCTTCGCGCAGATGCAGCGTAATCGTCGTGCCGCGCGCTTCTTTTTCGATGGTCTGCACCTCAAACGCACCGGCATCATCGCCCGCCATCGCGCACTGCCAGCGCACCGCCTCGGTCGCCGGCAGCCCCGCGCGGCGGCTTTCCACCGTCACCTTGTCGGCGACGATGAACGCGGAATAAAAGCCGACGCCAAACTGACCAATCAGGTTCGCATCGTTTTGCTGGTCGCCGGTCAGCTTGCCGAAAAACTCGCGCGTGCCCGACTTGGCAATCGTGCCCAGATGCGTAATCGCCTCGTCCCGGCTCATGCCCACGCCGTTATCGGCAATGGTGATGGTCTTCGCCTCGGCATCAAAATCGACGCGAATTTTCAGCTCGCCATCGCCCTCGTAGAGCGCCGCGTTTTCCAGCGCCTCAAAGCGCAGCTTGTCGCAGGCATCGGAAGCGTTGGAAATCAGCTCGCGCAGAAAAATCTCGCGGTTGGAATACAGGGAATGAATCATCAGGCGCAGAAGCTGCTTGACTTCCGCCTGAAAATCCAGCGTTTGCGGTTTTGTGTCGCTCATGGCAGGTTTCTCCAAAAAAATCACGAACCCGCCCAAGATGGGGACGGATGCGCGGTTTTCAAGGGGCGGCGCTGCGAAATACACCTCCTTGGCGCAGCAAAACCGCCACCCTTGCGTGAAGGCAGACTTGTCCTTCGGGCGTGATAGGATTCCATCCTGTCAAAACGAGGAATCGGAGAGCACCATGCGCACCACGCAACAACTGAGCATTACTTTGCCCAATGAAATGGCCGATGTGGTGAAGGCGAAGGTGAAGGCCGGAGAGTATGCGAGCGAAAGCGAAGTAATCCGCGATGGGTTGCGCGCGCTGCTGGCGCGGGATCGCGCCATTGACTCCTGGCTGTGCAATCAGGTGGCGGCGGCCTTTGACGCACTACAAACCGAGCCTGCCCGCGCCGTCAGCGCCGGACAGGTACGCGCGCGTCTGGCGAAAGAGCACGCGAAGGCGCGATGAACTATACGGTCGTTTTCTCGCCGGAGGCCGAAGAGCAGCTTGTTGATTTATATCGCTACATTGCGGCGGCGGCTTCGCCGGATGTGGCCGCGCGCTATACCGAGGCGGTCGTCTCATACTGCGAAAGCCTGTGCGTATTCCCGCTGCGCGGCACGATGCGCGACGATGTGCGCCCCGGCCTGCGCATCACGAATTACCGCAAGCGCACCGTGATTGCCTTTACTGTGGCCGACGATCGGGTCTACATCCTCGGCGTGTTTCACGGCGGGCAGGACTACGAAACCATCTTGCACGACGAGGCGGTTCACTGAACCCGCCAGACTCCCGTCGCGCCCGCGCAAGCGCAGAAACCGGCGCATAATGACGCGCCACCGCCGCGCGAACCCTGTTCCCCGCCACACACGCCACGCCATGCAACGCCTGTACGTCAACTTTTCCGACATCGCCGCACAGGACGGCGCCATCCTGCGCAAACAAACCGCCTGCGCGCAGCCGCTTGTCGTCGTCGTGCGCTCT
>JAFSWK010000211.1 GCA_017444505.1 Rhodocyclaceae bacterium
ACCAAAAAAAAAAAACCACGGCGGGAAGACCCGCCGTTTGTTGTGAATCGTGCTGCGTTGTGCCGTTTGGTCAGGCCATGGCCTTGATGGCGGCGGACAGGCGGCTTTTGTTGCGCGCGGCCTTGTTTTTGTGCACGATTTTTTTGTCGGCAATGCTGTCCATGACGGACACGGAAGCGCGGAACGCTTCTTGCGCGGCGGCTTTGTCACCGGCGAGGATGGCTTTGCGCACAGCCTTGACCGCCGTGCGGAAGCGGGAACGAAGGGCAACATTCTGCGCGCGGTTTTTAATCGCCTGGCGCGCACGTTTGCGGGCTTGTGCCGAGTTGGCCATGTGAAAACTTCCTGAAGTTAGTGTGAAAGAAAACGCGCAATTCTAGCGCCTGATGGATTGTTTGGCAAGATGTCGCGTGGTTTTCTGGTGTCTTTCGCGCACGCTGCCCGGTTCCGGCGGGAATCGGCGCGTGCGCGGGGGGTGCGGGTTACGACTGCACTTGCGCGGCAGCTTCGGTGAAGGCGGGGATTTGGTCGAAGTTCATGTAGCGATAGATGTCTTTCGCTTTTTCATTGACCACTTGCACGCGCGCTAGGTATTCCTCGGTGCTGGGGATTTTGCCCAGCAGGGCGCAGACGGCGGCAAGCTCGGCAGAGCCGAGATAGACGCGGGTGTCAAGCCCTAAACGGTTCGGGAAGTTGCGCGTGGAAGTCGAGATGGCCGTGCTGCCTTTGCGGATTTGCGCCTGGTTGCCCATGCACAGCGAACAGCCGGGCATTTCCATGCGCGCGCCGCTGCGCCCCAGCACGCCGTAATAGCCTTCTTCGTTGAGAATCATGGCGTCCATGCGGGTGGGCGGGGCAATCCAGAGGCGGGTGGGCAGGTCGCTTTGACCATCGAGCACTTTGCCGGCGGCGCGGAAGTGGCCGATGTTGGTCATGCACGAGCCGATGAAGACTTCTTCAATCTTGTCACCGGCGACTTCGGAGAGGGTTTTTACGTCGTCCGGGTCGTTCGGGCAGGCGAGGATGGGTTCGCGGATTTCGTCCATGTCAATTTCGATGACGGCGGCGTATTCGGCATTGGCGTCGGCGCGCAGCAGTTCGCCGTGGGCAATCCAGTCTTCCATGGCCTGAATGCGGCGCTTGAGCGCGCGCGCATCCTGATAGCCGTTGGCAATCATCCATTTCATGAGGACGATGTTCGAGCGCAGGTATTCGACGATGGGCGCTTTGTTGAGCGCCACCGTGCAACCGGCGGCGGAACGTTCGGCAGAGGCGTCGGTCAGCTCAAAGGCTTGTTCGACTTTCAAATCAGGCAAACCTTCGATTTCCAGAATGCGCCCGGAGAAGATGTTTTTCTTGCCCTGTTTTTCCACCGTCAGCAGCCCTTGGCGGATGGCGTAGAGCGGGATGGCGTTGACCAGGTCGCGCAGGGTGATGCCTTCGCGCATCGTGCCCTTGAAGCGCACCAGCACGGATTCGGGCATGTCCAGCGGCATGACGCCGGTGGCGGCGGCAAAGGCGACCAGACCGGAACCGGCGGGGAAGGAAATGCCAATGGGGAAACGGGTGTGCGAGTCGCCGCCGGTGCCGACGGTATCGGGCAGCAGCAGGCGGTTGAGCCAGCTATGAATGACGCCGTCGCCGGGGCGCAGCGCCACGCCGCCACGGTGGGTGATGAAGCCGGGCAGTTCGCGGTGCGTGCGCACGTCGACGAGCTTGGGATAGGCGGCGGTGTGGCAGAAGGATTGCATCACCATGTCGGCAGAAAAGCCCAGACAGGCGAGGTCGTTGAGTTCGTCGCGGGTCATCGGGCCGGTGGTGTCCTGGCTGCCGACGGTGGTCATTTTGGGTTCGCAGTAGGTGCCCGGACGAATGCCTTGCCCTTCGGGCAGGCCGCAGGCGCGACCGACCATTTTTTGCGCCAGCGTGAAGCCTTTGCCCGTGTCGGCGGGCTGCTGCGGCAGGCGGAAGAGGGTGGACGGCGGCAGTTTCAGGGCTTCGCGCGCGCGCGCCGTCAGGCCGCGACCAATAATCAGGGGAATGCGGCCTCCGGCGCGCACTTCGTCGAGAATTACCGGCGTTTTCAGCGCGGCGCGGGCGATTTTCTTGCCATTTTTGAAGGCGGTGACGGTGGCAGCGGCGGCGTCTGTTTTCAGTTCGATTTCATCGCCCATTTCCATTTGCGAGACGTCGATTTCTACCGGCAGCGCACCGGCGTCTTCCATGGTGTTGAAGAAAATCGGCGCAATCTTGCCGCCCAGACACACGCCGCCAAAGCGTTTGTTGGGCACGAAGGGGATGTCTTCGCCGGTAAACCAGAGCACCGAGTTGGTGGCCGATTTGCGCGAAGAGCCGGTGCCGACTACGTCGCCCACGTAGGCGACGAGGTTGCCTTTGGCGCGCAGGTCGGCGAGGAATTGCACCGGACCGCGCACACCGGCTTCTTCCGGCGTGATGCCCGCGCGCGGGTTTTTCAGCATCGCCAGCGCGTGCAGCGGAATGTCCGGACGGCTCCAGGCGTCCGGCGCGGGGGAGAGGTCGTCCGTGTTGGTTTCGCCGGAAACCTTGAAGACGGTGATTTTCATGCTCTCAGGCACTGGCGGACGGCGGGTAAACCATTCGCCGTCGGCCCAGGATTGCAGCACGGCGCGGGCGTTGG
>JAFSWK010000212.1 GCA_017444505.1 Rhodocyclaceae bacterium
CAATGCCGGTGAGCACGGCGCAGGCGCGGGCGCGAAAGCGATGCCCATCGCGCCGCGCCGCATCCCCCGTAATCCACTGACTTTCGCCATTGGCCAGCGCCGTGCGCCCGTCCAGCGAGGCCGCCACTTTCAGCCGCAGCCACGGGCGGGCGCGCACCATGCGCGAAAAAAAGCCCAGATTCAGCGCCCACGCTTCGGCTTGCAGCAAACCCGCTTCCACCGCAATGCCCGCCGCGCGCAGTTTTGCCGCGCCCTTGCCCGCCACCTGCGGATTGGGGTCGGGCTGCGCCAGCACGACGCGCGCTACCTGCGCGCCTATCAAGGCATCGGCGCACGGCGGCGTGCGTCCGGTGTGGGCGCACGGTTCCAGCGTCACATACGCCGTCGCGCCGCGCGCCGCTTCGCCCGCTTGCCGCAGCGCCAGCACTTCGGCGTGCGGCTCCCCTGCGCGATGGTGCCAGCCTTCGCCCACGATGCGCGCGCCGTGCGCAATCACGCAGCCCACGCGCGGATTCGGCGTAGTGGTGCACAGACCACGGCGCGCCAGCGCCAGCGCGCGCGCCATGTGCTGCCGGTCAAGCGGAGAACAGGTCATTGCCGGTTTCCGTCGGCTTGGCCGCGCGGCGGCGGCGCGGGCGCGGCTGCTGCACTTCACGAATCAGGTCAGAAAATTCATCGACCGCCGCAAAGTTGCGATACACCGAGGCAAAGCGCACGTAAGCCACCTTGTCCAGCCGTTTGAGTTCTTCCATCACCCACTCGCCCACGCGCTCGCTGGAAATTTCCGGCACGCCGCAGGAAAGCAGTTGCCGCTCGATGCGCTCGATGGCCTGCACCACATCATTGGGCGAGACGGGGCGCTTGCGCAGCGCAAGGCGCAGACTGGCTTCCAGCTTGGCGTGTTCAAATTCCACCCGCGCGCCGTTGCGCTTGATGATGGTAGGCATTTTCAGGTCGATGCGCTCGTAAGTGGTGAAACGCTTGTCGCAACACACGCAGCGGCGGCGACGACGCACCACGTCGCCTTCTTCGTTTTCGCGGGTATCGGTGACTTGCGTATTCAAATCACCGCAAAACGGGCACTTCATGCCGCACGCCGTGTGTTATTTGCCGTAGACCGGAAAACGCTGGCACAGCGCCTGCACCTCGCCGCGCACGCGCGCCAGCACGCTCTCGTCCTGCGGCGCATCAAGCACGTCGGCAATCAGATTGGCGATTTGCGCCGCCTCCTTCGCGCCGAAGCCGCGCGTGGTCATCGCAGGCGAGCCGATGCGGATGCCGCTGGTGACCATCGGTTTTTCCGGGTCATTGGGAATGGCGTTTTTATTCACCGTCAGATGCGCCTGCCCCAGCGCCTGTTCCGCCAGCTTGCCGGTAATCTTCTTGGCGCGCAGGTCGACCAGAAAGACGTGACTTTCCGTGCGGCCAGAGACGATGCGCAGACCGCGCGCTTGCAGCGTCTCGGCCATGACGCGGGCGTTTTCCAGCACTTGCTGCTGATAGGTGCGAAACGCGGGCGTGGCCGCTTCCTTGAAGGCCACCGCCTTGGCCGCGATGACGTGCATCAAGGGGCCGCCTTGCAAGCCGGGGAAAATCGCCGAATTGATGGCTTTTTCGTGTTCGGCTTTCATCAAAATCACGCCACCGCGCGGCCCGCGCAGGGTTTTGTGCGTGGTCGTGGTCACCACATCGGCGTGCGGCACCGGGTTCGGATACAAACCGGCGGCCACCAGTCCGGCATAGTGTGCCATATCGACCCAGAAAATCGCGCCCACTTCTTTGGCAATCTCGGCAAAGCGGGCAAAGTCGATGCGCAGCGAATAGGCCGACGCGCCCGCCACGATAACGCGCGGGCGATGTTCGCGCGCCAGCGCCGCCACGCGGTCGTAGTCGATTTCTTCCTGCGCGTTCAGCCCGTAAGAAACCACGTTGAACCACTTGCCGGACAAGTTCAGCGCCATGCCGTGCGTCAGATGCCCGCCTTCGGCCAGACTCATGCCCAGCAGCGTGTCGCCCGGCTTGGCAAACGCCATCAGCACGGCCTGATTCGCCTGCGAGCCGGAATTGGGCTGCACGTTCGCGCAATCGGCGCCAAAAAGCGCCTTCAGGCGGTCGATGGCAAGCTGTTCGACCACATCGACGTGTTCGCAGCCGCCGTAATAGCGTTTGCCGGGATAGCCCTCGGCGTATTTGTTGGTCAGTTGCGAGCCTTGCGCCGCCATCACCGCGTGCGAGACGTAGTTTTCCGAAGCAATCAGCTCGATATGGTCTTCCTGACGGCGATTTTCGGCCTGCACCGCCTGCCAGATTTCGGGGTCAACGCTTGCCAGCGTATCCTGGGCAGAAAACATGTTTGCGCTCTCCATGCACAGCAAAAACGGCGATGGTAGCAGAGGCGCGGCACGAAAGGCCGCATACGGGGCAAACGAATTGAGTAAAATCTTCCCCTTTCATCTGCCCCACAGGAGCGCGCGCCATGTCCGTCATCCGCGAAGAAGATTTCATCCAGTCGATTGCCGACGCCTTCCAGTTCATCAGCTACTACCACCCGCAAGACTTCGTGCAGGCAATGGCAGAAGCCTGGCGGCGCGAAGAAAACCCCGCCGCCAAGGATGCCATCGCGCAGATTCTCACCAACTCGCGCCTGTGCGCCGAAGGCCACCGCCCCATCTGTCAGGATACCGGCATCGCCGTGGTGTTCCTCAAAGTCGGCATGAACGTGAGCTGGGAAGCCAAACGCAGCGTGCAGGAAATGGTCAATGAAGGCGTGCGCCGCGCCTATCTGCATCCGGACAACAAACTGCGCGCCTCGGTGCTGCTCGACCCCGCCGGAAAACGGCAAAACTCGAAAGACAACACGCCCGCCGTGGTGCATTACGAACTCGTCCCCGGCGACGGCATTGAAGTCATCTGTGCCGCCAAAGGCGGCGGCTCGGAAAACAAAACCAAGATGGCGATGCTCAACCCTTCCGACTCCATCGTCGACTGGGTCTTGAAAACCGTCCCGCTCATGGGCGCGGGCTGGTGTCCGCCGGGCATTCTCGGCATCGGCATTGGCGGCACGCCGGAAAAGGCGCTGCTGCTCGCCAAAGAATCCTTGATGGCGCCTGTGGATATTCACGAACTGCAAGCGCGCGCCGCGCAAGGCGAGGCGCTGACCCGCGTGGAAGAACTGCGCCTGGAACTGCTGGAAAAGGTCAACGCCCTGGGCATTGGCGCGCAAGGTCTGGGCGGGCTGACCACCGTGCTGGACGTGAAAATTCTCGACTACCCCACGCACGCCGCCAGCCTGCCCGTGGCGATGATTCCCAACTGCGCCGCCACCCGTCACGTACATTTCCATCTCGACGGCAACGGCCCCGCCTGTCTCACCCCGCCGCGCCTGGAAGACTGGCCGGACATCACCTGGCAGGCCGACACGCGCAGCGCCACGCGCGTCGACCTCACCACCCTC
Source organism: Rhodocyclaceae bacterium (assembly GCA_017444505.1). Classification (GTDB taxonomy): domain Bacteria; phylum Pseudomonadota; class Gammaproteobacteria; order Burkholderiales; family Rhodocyclaceae; genus JAFZMK01. Next base: position 3,455 of record JAFSWK010000212.1, read on the forward strand.
ACGCCCGAACAGGTCGCCGCCTGGAAGCCCGGGCAAACGCTGCTCCTGAACGGCAAAATGCTCACCGGACGCGATGCCGCGCACAAACGCATTGCCGACATGCTCGCCCGTGGCGAGACGCTGCCGGTCGATTTCCGCAACCGCGTCATTTATTACGTCGGCCCCGTCGACGCCGTGCGCGATGAAGCCGTCGGTCCCGCCGGTCCCACCACCGCCACGCGCATGGACAAGTTCACCCGCATGATGCTGGAACAAACCGGCCTGATTGCCATGGTCGGCAAAGCCGAACGCGGCGCGGAAGCCATCGCCGCCATTCGTGACAACCGCTCCGCCTACCTCATGGCCGTCGGCGGCGCCGCCTATCTGGTCTCGCGCGCCATCCGCAGCGCCCGCGTCGCCGCCTTCGCCGACCTGGGCATGGAAGCCATCTATGAATTTGAAGTCGCCGACATGCCCGTGACCGTCGCCGTCGACAGCACCGGCGAGAGCGTGCATCAGACCGGCCCCCAACACTGGCAAATGAAAATCGGCCAGATTCCCGTCGTCGTCAAATAAGCCGCATCGCGCCAAACGGGAATACTCCTTCATCCACTCGCGCAGGGCGACGGTGGGCTATATCAGCCAACATTCTTGCATCATGGTAGTTCACACAACGCAGGAATTGGATGATGACTGCACCTTAATCAGAATCATCAGCGCCAGAAAGCTGGACAAATCGGAGAGGAAACGCCATGAAAATGACCTATGAAATCGGGAAACTGCCGCCGCTCACCGACGAGCAGAGAAAGGAGATTGCTGCGCTGGATGCCATGCCAGACAGCAAGATTGATTACACGGACATGCCCAGGCTGACAGACGAAGATTTTGCCCGCATGGTCAGCAATCCCTATTACAAGCCCAAAAAGGTGCAGATCACCGCGCGGGTAGATTCCGATGTCGTGGCCTGGCTGAAAAAAGGCGGCAAAGGTTATCAGACGCGGCTCAACAACATCCTGAAAAAACTGATGCTGGACGAAATCAGAAGAAACGTACACGCCTGATGGCGCACCCAAACAAAACGGCAGGCCACGTGCCTGCCGTTTTTGTATCCCCGCGCCCGCGCGCGGACGCCTTGCCGTCTCGCCAAACGACTGGTTTCTTTATTTCTGCCGCCTTCAGCAGGTAGGGTCAATCTGCCGGGCGGGTGGCGGGCAGGCGCACGCAGAGCATGGAGCCTTCCACCGTCGTCTCGCCGCGCGCCAGCAGGCTGACCTGCATGGCCACCTTGCGCTCGGTCACTTCCGTGATGCGCGCGCGCATTTCCAGCTCGCAGCCAATGGGCGTGGGTTTTTTGAAATTCAGCGTCAGATTGCCGGTGACATAGCGCAGCGCCGGTTCCGAATCCATCGCGCGGCCTTCGTGCCGGTAGCCCGCAGCCAGCGCCGAGCCGTTGCCGTGGCAATCGAGCAGCGCGGCAATCAGCCCGCCGTACACATTGCCGGGATAACCGCCGGTGTGCCACGGTTTTGGCGTAAAACGGGCGAAGGTTTCCTGTTTTTCCGCGTCCAGCCAGTAGCTTTTGATGTGCAAACCGTGCTCATTCGACGGCCCGCAGCCATAGCAGTGGCTGAAACCGGGGGCGTAATAATCCTGAAAGGCTCGGTCAGTCATCGCAACCCTCTTTCGCGTACAAGTCTTTTTTCATTTCCTTGCGCAATCATGTTTTAGCTATTTAGCGTTTTTCCGCTTCGCTGAAATCTGGCACTTGTGCGGCGGTTTGTCGGCACCATGTCATGAATTCTTTCAGATTCATTGCCTTGCGCACGCCGGCTGGTATGTCATAAAAGTTTTCGGCGCTTCTCGCCCTGTCCGCTCTGGAAAGCGCGTATTCTTTTTGCGGCGGCAGTTCGTTTTTCATTCGCACTTTCTCTCCCTCCTCTCCTCTTGATCCATCGCGTCAATGTCGTGTTTGTTTGCTGTTTTCTCTTTCATACGAAGAATTCGTTCTGCATGAAGGTATTGTAGGGATTCCTGGGGGGGCGTTCAAGCGGGCGGGGGAATAAAAACGGCGGCGCCGTGGGGCGCCGCCGTGCTCGCTGTGCGAGGTGAGGAGATGCGGTTAGCGCAGCAGCGAGAGGACTTGCTGCGGCAGGCTGTTGGCTTGCGAGAGCATCGCCGTGCCCGCTTGTTGCAGGATTTGGGCGCGGGTGAGTTCCGCGGTTTCTTCCGCGAAGTCGGTATCGCGGATGCGGCTGCGGGACGCGCTCATGTTTTCCGAAGTCACCTGCAGGTTGGCAATCGTGTTGGTGAAGCGCGATTGCAGGGCGCCGTAAGCCGCGCGCTGGGTGTTGATGCGTTGCAGGGCGCTGTCGAGGATGGAAATCGTCCGGTTGGAAGAGGCCACCGTCGAAACATCCGCCGTCTGCGTAGCCTGCAACTGGGCGCCCACCGCCACGTCGGTCTGGTTGATGAACTGGCCTTGGTCATCGGTCACCGCGAAGGCGGATTCCGAATCGAAGGTCACCTGGCCGGTGATGGTCACGCCCGTGCCCGCCAAACCAGCCGTATCCTCGGTCAGCTGCATGTTGTTGTTGGTCTGGTGGATGCCATCGTTCGTCAGCGCAAGGCCGTCTTTGGTGACGCCCGCCTGACGCAGGGTAAGGCCGTTGCCGCTGCCATCGGATTTCAGCGCCATGCGGATGTCTTCGCCGCTGTCGTTGACCAGGGTGATGCCGTCGCCCTTGTCGTTGACCCGCGCGCTCACGCCCGTTTTGGCCGCCTGCTTGTTGAAGGCATCGACAGCGGAAGCAAGCTGGTCAGTGCTCGAAATGGCGGTGGAGTTCGGGCCGCCGGCACGGTCTGCGCCCACAGTGAAGGCGATGGTGACGTACTGGTCGTTGCTGTTGTTCGAGGCCAGTTCAATCACGTAGGAGCTGCCGGCTTCCATCGCAGTCAGTTCAATCTCGGTGCGGGCGGAGGCGGAGACGCCAGTCGATTGCGTCACCGCATTGACTTTCTCGGCAATCAGCTTGGCCGAAGATCCAGCGTCATACGAGATGTCATAGGTGCCCGCCTGGCCGGCCACCGTCAGTTTGCCCGCCTGGATATTGCTGGTGCTTTGGGCGAAGACGTTGGCAACCACAGCCATGCCGCCGGAGGTGGAGGTGCCCAGCACCAGGTCGCCGCCGCCGCCGAGGGTGTCGGCCACACGACCGCCAATGCGATAGTTGCCGTAGGCGCTGGTGGTGAAGTTGCCGGAGGTGGCGGTGATGGTCTGGTTGGCGTTCGCGCCGACCTGGAAGAGGGCGGAGGTGAAGGAGCCATCCAGCATCTTGCGACCGTTGAACTCGGTGGTCTGCGCGATGCGGTTCAATTCCGCGGTCAGCGCGTTGACTTCATCGTTCAGGGCTTGACGGTCGGAAGCGCTGTTGGTGGCGTTGGCCGATTGCACGGCGAGCACGCGCACACGTTGCAGGATGTCGGCGGAGGTTTTCAGCGCACCTTCGGCGGTTTGCGCCAGCGAGATGCCGTCGTTGGCGTTGCGCTTGGCCTGGTTCAGGCCGGAGATCTGGGCGCTGAAGCGCTCGGAAATGGCCAGACCTGCGGCGTCATCCTTGGCGCTGTTGATGCGATAACCGGAGGACAGGCGCTGCAGCGAGGTGGCCAGCGCGTTGCCGGTGCCGGAGAGGTTACGTTGCGCGGTCAGGGACGGAACGTTGGTTTGGATTACTTGAGACATGATTTTCTCCTCTGCGCGTGATGCGCGAAAATGAAACCTTTTCGGGGCTGTTTTGCGGGGCAAAATACGCTCCGCTCAGGTGCTCTAACGGTGTTCTGCGGGGAAACTTTAGCCTTTTTTTGCTTTTTGTGCAGCCCGCTTGCGTCAACTTGTGTGCAGAAGGCCGACAGCAGGGCGAACCGGCAGGCGGGCGCTGGCTGCCATGCCGGAATAAGGTCGCGCGCAGCGGCAGCGTACCTTACGTTACGACAGACAGATTTCGGGCGGGTTTACAATGCGGGCTTGTTCCGGCTTTCCTGCGCCGTCCCGTCATGCCTTTTCGCCGCTTTGTTTCCGCCGCCCTGCTCTTGCTGCCGCTGGCCGCGCAGGCGGTTACGCTGACACTTTCGGCAGACCGTTTGCAGCACGGCGAACAGGCGCTGGAAGAGGTGCGCATGGTAGCGGAACTTTCCGGCACGGACGCCCAGACGGCGCAAATCACACTTTCCGCCGCGCGCGGGGCGCTGGCGGGGCTGGAAACCGGCGCCTGGCAGCTTGCCTGCACGAAGCTGGCGCTTTCCGCCCACGGCGCGCACTGCGAGAACGGCACGCTCAATATTGATGGCTTCGCGCCCATCGCGCTGCACGGCCAGTGGCAGGCGGACGGTAATCACGGGGCGCTGAAGCTGCATCAGGGCGAAGGCAGCGTGCAGGCTTCCTTGCAGGCCGATGGCGGCGCGGAATTGACCTTCACCAAACTGCCGCTAGCGACGCTGGCAAGCAAACTGCCAGCATTGCAGGCGTATTCGCCCGAAGCGATGCTTTCCGGCACGCTGCGCTGGCAGCCGCAAGGGGCGAGCCTTTCCGCGCAGGCGGAAATTACCGAGGGGCGCTTTGGCACGGCAGATGGCCTGTTTGCGGGCGACAAGCTGCATCTTGCGCTGCAACTGGAAGCGGCGCGCAAAAAGGAAGGCTGGGCGGGCACGGCGGAAATCGACTGGAAAACGGGCGAGGCGTTTTTCAATCCGCTCTACATCACCGCCGAACATTTGCCGCATATACATATGCAGGCGACGCTATCGGCAGACGGCAAGGAACTGCATATTGCACGCCTTGCGCCCACCGTGGCCGATATGCAGGGCATTGAGGCGGATGGTTTGCTGGCACTGGAACCGCTGCAACTGCGGCGCGGGCGCGTGCGCTTTTCCGATGCGGATCTGGCGCGCATCGGCGCGCGCTGGCTCGCGCCCGTGCTGTTTCCCGATGACCCGCAAAAGGCGCTGTTCACCGGCCACGCGGAAGGTGAAATCGCCTTCGACGATGGGCGGCTGGATGCGCTGGATGTGCGCGTGAAAGACGCCAGTCTCGATGTGCCTTCGCGCCCGCTGCGGCTGGGGCCGATGGATGGCGAAATTCCCTGGCGGCGCACGGATGCGGGGCGTTTCCATCTGCATGTTGCGGGCGGCCAATGGCACAAACTGGCGCTGGGCGCGTTTGCGCTGGAAGGGCATTTCAACGGGCCGGAAATCCATTTTGCGCCCATCCGGATGCCGATTGTCGACGGCGCGCTGCGACTGGATGATTTCACGCTGCGCCACGTTTCCAACGATGGCTGGTATGGCGAGGGCAGCGCGCGCATTGAGACGATGACGATGGAGGCGCTTTCTGCGGCGCTGGATTTGCCCGAAATGCACGGCGTACTGGCCGCCGAATTGCCCGGCCTGCAAATGCGCCCGGGCGAAATCCGCTTGGACGGGCAACTGACCGTTGGCGTCTTTGACGGCATCCTTGCGGCGCGCGATTTGCGCATTCTGGAACCCTTCGGCAGCACCTCGCGCCTGACCACCAACATTGCCGCGCATCGGCTGGATTTGTACCAACTCAGCCGCACCTTCGCTTTCGGCAACATGCAGGGGCTGATTGACGGCACGGTGGACAGTCTGGTGTTGCACCGCTGGCGCCCCATCTCTTTTCGCGCCCGCATTACCAGCAGCGAGGGCGGCCACAATCGCCTGATTAGCCAGCGCGCGGTGGAAAACCTCACCGAGATGGCCGGCGGCATGGCGTCGATTCAGCGCGCCGTGCTGCGCGTGTTCAAAAATTTCAATTACCGGCGGCTCGGCGTGGGCTGCGTGCTGGAAGAAGGCGTGTGCACGCTCTCGGGCATTGACGACAACGGCACGGGCGAAAGAATGGTGTTTGTAGAAGGCAGCGGTATCCCCGCGTTGAGCATCGTCGGCTACAATCGCCGCGTTGACTGGAGCGAATTCGTCGACCGTCTGCAAGCGGTCATCGAAAGCAACCGCGACCCAATCATCGAATAAACCCGCACGGAGAACGCCCAATGTCCTTTGCCCCATTTCGATTGACCCCGGCGCTGGCGCTGCTGCTCGCCGCCTGCGTGACCATCAATATTTATTTCCCCGCCGCCGCTGCCGAAAAAGCGGCAGACAAAATCATCGACGATATCTGGCAAACCGCCCCCGGCGAGGATTTGCCCGACCAGATGCCCGACCCGACACAGCCTGAGCCTGCCGCCGACAAACCTTCTCAACAAGGAGACGCCCAATGAGTATCCGCACCGCCTTCTTGCGCCGGAGCGCCTGCGCCGCCCTGCTTGCTTCATCGGCGCTGCTGTTTTCGCCCGCTCCCGCCGTCGCGCAACAGACCGATTTGTCGGTCAACACGCCCGCCATCACCGCGCTGAAAGAGACCATGCGCGGGCGCCGCCCGCAACTGGGGCCGCTCTTCAAGGCCGGTGCGCTGGGCATGGACAATCAGGGCAACGTTGCCCTGCGCGATGCCAACGCCGTGCCGCTGCCGCAACGCGCTCAGGTCAATTCGCTGATTTCGGCGGAAAACAAAGACCGCGCCGCGCTCTACCGCGAAATCGCACGCGCCAACGGCCATCCGGAATGGGAAAAAGACGTGCGCAAGACCTTCGCCCAGCGCTGGCGCGAACGCGCGCCCGCCGGCTGGTGGATACAGGCCGAAGACGGCGAGTGGAAGCGCAAGTAACACGCACGCCGCCACATTCGCCGTTCGGCAAAACAAAAACGGAGCCTGTGCTGGCTCCGTTTTTTTCGCGTGGGGTCTGTGCAGGCGCGTTCAGCCGGTGACGCACAGCGCGCCGCGCCAGATAGCATCACTCAGGCGCGGGGCGTGGTAGAACAAGCCAATCAAGCCCATCGCCATCACCAGCAACCCTGCCACGATGCGCACGGGTGTGCAGCGCGTCCATTCCCGAAAGGCGCGAAACGCCATGCCCGCCAGCAGCAGATTGGGCAGCGTGCCCAGCCCGAAAGCGAGCATGGTGAGCGCGCCGCGCGCCGCCGAGCCGGAAAACAAGGCAGTCGCCAACATGCCATAAACCATCGCACAAGGCAGAAAGCCCCACAACAAACCTAGCGGCAGCGCCTGCGCGACACCGCGCACCGGCAACCAGCGGCGGGTAAGCGGCTGCACGCGCCGCCACAAATGCGAACCTGCGCGTTCCAGCGGCGCGAGCAAACGGGTGCGCCCCATCAAATACAAGCCCATCGCAACCAGCAACAGGTTTGCAAACACATACAACACCATCTGCACCGACAGGACGTTTTCCAGCAGCAGGCTGGATGCGCCCAGTGCGCCCAGCAGCGCGCCCAGCACGCAATACGTCGCCACGCGCCCGGCGCTGTACGCAAAATGAATCGCCCAGATGCGCGCGCGCGGCAAAAGCGGTTGCACGTCCCCGCCGGTGGAAGCGCCCAGCGCGCCAACAATGCCGCCACACATGGCAACGCAGTGCACGCCGCTCATCAAGCCCATCAGGAAGACGGCGAGGTAGTGTTGTGCCACCGCGGTTCAGATAACGCGCGAATAGCGCCGCCCTTCGCGGCTGGCGCGCAGGTGCGCATCAAAAACCATGGCAATGGCGCGCACCAGCATCCGCCCGGCAGGCAGCACGGAAATCCAGTCGTCCCCCACGGTGAGCAGACCGGCGGCTTCCATTTCTTTGAGATCCTGCAATTCCGGCGCGAAGTATTCGCGGAACTGGATCAGGTAGGCTTCTTCAATGGCTTCGATGGAAATTTCAAAGTGGCACATCAGCGCCTGGATGACGGCGCGGCGCAATACGTCGTCCGCAGTCAGTTCCAGCCCGCGCAGCACCGGCAGGCGGTCTTCATCGAGCGCGGCGCAGTATTCATCCAGCGTCTTCACGTTCTGCGCGTAGGTGGGGCCAATCTTGCTGATGGCCGAGACGCCAAAGGCCATCAGGTCGCACTCGGCGCGCGTGGAATAGCCCTGAAAATTGCGGTGCAGCCGCCCTTGACGTTGCGCCACGGCCAGTTCGTCATCGGGGCGGGCGAAGTGATCCATGCCAATGTAGACGTAGCCCGCGCCGGTGAGCCGCGCGATGGCCATCTGCAAGATTTCCAGCTTTTCATCCGGCGGCGGCAGTTGCGCTTCATCAATGCGCCGCTGCGGCATGAAGAGTGTGGGCAGATGCGCATAGTTATAGAGCGAGATGCGATCCGGCAGAATTTCCAGCACGGTGTCGATGGTGCGCCCCACGCTGGCCAGATTCTGCAAGGGCAGGCCGTAAATGAGGTCCATGCTCACCGAGTGAAAACCGTTGTCGCGCGCGGCGCGGATGACGGTTTCTACCTCTTCGCGGCTTTGCACGCGGTTGACCGCCTGCTGCACGCAGGGTTCAAAATCCTGCACGCCGACGCTCATGCGGTTAAAGCCCAGCTCGGCCAGCAGGCGCACCGTCTCGGGCGAGACCTTGCGCGGGTCGACCTCAATGGAATATTCGCCGCCTTCCATCAGCTCAAAATGGCGGCGCACCGTGCCCATCAGCGTGCGCAGTTCGTCATCGGAAAGGAAAGTCGGCGTGCCGCCGCCCAGGTGCAGTTGCGTGACCTGGCGCACACCGGCCAGCGCCGCCACCTGCATTTCGACCTCTTTATCCAGATAGCGCAAATAGCGGGCGGACAGAGAATGGTCTTTGGTGACAATTTTGTTGCAGGCACAGTAGTAACAAACCGTGTTGCAAAACGGGATGTGGAAGTATAATGAGAGAGGTTTGACCACGCCACCGCAGGCAGCGCGATCCCCCAACCATCGCTGCAAGGCGGCTGCATCGAATGTCGGCACAAACCTGTCTGCCGTCGGGTACGACGTGTAGCGCGGGCCATTGATATCGAACCGACGTATCAGCTCGGGGTCAAAAACCAGGTTGGGACTTTCCAGTGTTTTTTCGTTGTTATTCATAAGGAATCGGGAGTTTCTTCATAGACGTTGTGGCCGCCCGCCGTGCGGGGCATAACTTTCTCAAAATTCAGGGAAAGCGTGCTTGATGCGCATCAACGAATATGCAGGAGCTTTCACCCGCCGGGAGGCTTTTGAGTGTTGCGACCCAATCCTGTACCCGTCACCGTCGCGGATATCCGCAAAAACTGCTCGCAATGCCACTTGCTGGAGTTGTGCCTGCCCTTCGGCATGACCGAGACCGAAATCAACCGCCTGGAACAGCTCATCGAAAGCCGCCGCCGCGTGTTGCGCAACAAGCCGCTGTACCGCTGCGGCGACCCCTTTGAAGCCATCTACGCCATCCGCACCGGTTCGTTCAAGACGGACGTGCTGCTTGAAGACGGGCGCCAGCAGGTCACCGGCTTTCAGATGACCGGCGAAATCCTCGGCCTGGACGGTATCGGCACCGAACGCCACACCTGTAACGCGATTGCCATGGAAGACAGCGAAGTGTGCGTCATCGAATACCGCCAGCTGGAATCGCTGGCGCGCGAGGTCGAAGGTTTGCAGCATCAGTTTCACAAGGTGATGAGCCGCGAGATTGTGCGCGACCACGGCGTCATGATGCTGCTCGGCTCGATGCGCGCCGAAGAGCGCCTCGCCGCCTTCTTGCTGAACCTCTCGCACCGCCTGTCCATTCGCGGTTTTTCCTCTGCCGAGTTTCATTTGCGCATGACGCGCAACGAAATTGGCTCCTACCTTGGGCTGAAGCTGGAAACCGTCTCACGCGCCTTCTCGCGCTTGCAGGAAGAAGG